>CAYVOZ010000023.1:0-22849 GCA_964453325.1 uncultured Christensenellaceae bacterium
TGATCGAGATCCCGAGAGCCGCCATCACCGCCGACAAGATTGCCGCCGAGGCCGAGTTCTTCTCCTTCGGCACGAACGATCTGACGCAGATGACGTTCGGCTTCTCGCGCGACGACGCGGGCAAGTTCCTCGACGCATACTACGACAACAAGATATACGAGTCCGATCCTTTCCAGAGACTGGATCAGGAGGGCGTTGGCTCTCTCGTAAAGATGGCCTGCACGCTGGGAAGACTCACCCGTCCCGACATTCACCTCGGTATCTGCGGAGAGCACGGCGGAGATCCGTCGTCCGTCATGTTCTGCCATAAGGCAGGTCTTGACTACGTATCCTGCTCGCCGTTCCGCGTACCGATCGCGAGACTCGCAGCTGCACACGCGGCAGTTCTCGAGATGCAGGGCAAATAATTAGCCGGCTCATTTCGACCTGAGCCGAACCATGAGGGGCTGTATCGGAGCGCAAGCTTTGGTACAGCTCCTTGCGTTCCGTCAAAGAACAATTTTTGTTGCTTTATCAGAGAGTATACATAAAAACAAGGACGTAGAGAATGCTTATGCTGTTCTCACGTCCCTTGTGCGTTATAAGAGCCTTTTATTGCTTGTTCCGATCCGATAAAGCGTTTTAGTGCGAGCGCACGCCGTCTTCGCCATAAAAGAACAGCGCCAGCGTCCCCGGTCCTACGTGGGAGCCGGTGACGGGCTCGTAACATACCGTCACTATATCCCGGGGAGGTTTCTTCTGCATTATAAGCTCCTTCAGCCGCTCGGCGTCCGCAATGCAGTCCGCGTGTGCGATGCCTACCGTCTGGTTCTCCGGGTCTGTGACCAAAGCGTTGTATTTCTCCGCAAGAGCGTCTATCGCGCGCCGGTGGCCTATGGTCTTGCCGCAGACAACTATCCGCCCGAGCTCGTCGCCCTTCAAAATGGGCTTTATATGCAGCACTGTCCCCGCCATCGCTGCGATGTTTGAAATGCGCCCGCCTTTGCGCAGATAGGACAGGTCGTCCACCATGAACGTCTGATACATCCGCCCGCGAAGGGACAGCAGCCTGTCCGCTGTCTCCGAAAGGCTCATGCCGTTTATACGACATTTCTCGGCCTCCATGACAAGAAGTCCTTCTCCCAGAGACGCGCCGTAGGTATCAAATGTACGGATGTCCCGCTCCGGGTATTCCCCGCGCAGCTCGCGCGCGGCCAGCTCGGACGACTCGTAGGCTCCGCTGATGCCCGAGGACATGCCTATATACAAAATGTCCCGGCCCCCGTCGAGCAGCGGGCGCATATACTCCATGTAGCGCTGGGGATTAATCTGCGAGGTTGTCACACTTGCTCCGCCGCGAACGGCATTGTAGAACAGCTCCCCGTCAAAGAAATCGATGCCGGTTTCCGCGTGCTCCTCTCCGTCAACTATATAAGTAAACGGTATAACGGAAACACCGTGCTCCCGCAGCCACGCGGGAGGCAGATTTGCCGACGTATCGGTTATTATTATGAAAGACATGTCGCACCTCCGACGATGATATCTTGTAGCGAATATTATATTAACACGTGACAATAATCATGTCAACTGCTGATCGCATATATGTATTCTTGCGTTTTTTGACGACAGATAGTATACTAAGAACAAAGGAGTGTGCAGTAAGATGGCATATGACAATGCGCTGATCGCAGGGAAGCTGCGGCGATGGGAGAAATATCTGAAAAATTTTTCGCTGCCGGCATGGGAGGAGATCCCGGAGCTCGGCCTTTATATGGATCAAACGATCACGCTCTTAAAGCAGTACCTGGATTATCTGCCTCCGGAGCTCAAGGAAGAGCAGTTCATCACGGCTGCAACTATAAATAATTATGTTCGGACCGGGGTGCTTCCGAGGCCGGTCAACAAGAAATACTATCGCACGCATTTGGCATATCTTATCATGATACTTACCCTCAAGCACAGCCTGAGCATTGCCCTGATACAAAAGCTGGTACCTATGGGGATATCGGAAACAGAGGTGGAGCGTATTTATCGCTCCTATGCAGCGCGCCATAGTGTGACCGTCCGATATTTTACCGGGCAGGTGCGTCTGGCTGGGGCGAAGCTTTTGGAGCACGAAGAGAGGTCGGAACTGACCACGGGAGATATGGGCGATTTCATTGCATCCACGGCTATTTTAAGCGGCTTCACACATCTTTTGGCGGAAAAACTGCTGCTGCTGGAGGGCAGGACGCTGGAGAACGGCGGCGACATCGAGCTGTAAGACCGCCGAAAAACGGCCCGCCTTTGCAGGTGCGGAAAATAAAGCTAAAAGCCCCGCGTCGAACGCATGAAAAGCATCGATACGAGGCTTTCGTATTTCCCGAAAGCCACGGCCTCGGGAAGGGCGAGGCGCGTAACTTGTCAAATATTAAGTTTCTATTGTGATTTTATTAAAAATGTTTATTTTTTGTATTTGTTGTGATAGAATAAATAAACGCAAAGGGGAACGACGGATCGAAATTTATGAGCTGAGGATACCATATTCAATATGAAAAAAGCCGTAAGCTTGTTTATATTACTGCTTATATTGACCGCATCGGCGGCGTGTACACCGGATTTTTACGGATCCGGCAAACAAGCCGCTTCAGCTTCTGATGCGCGTGCGGAGTCAATTACTCTTTCGGACAGCTCTGCGACGCTTTATATTGGCGATACGATGCGGCTCAAGGCCACGGTCACTCCGCGCGATTCACGGGGTGTGATCGAGTTTTCGTCTTCGGACGAGAAAATAGCGTCTGTGGACGCGGAGGGCAGCGTTACGGGGATCACGGAGGGCGCTGTCGTGATATATGCGCGCGCGGGCATACTGCAAACGAGCTGCCGCGTGCATGTGACATATCCGCCTGTGGAGAGCATAGCCTTTGAGGACAATATGCTCGATGCAGAGGTGGGAGACGTCGTGATGCTTGGGCTTAAGCTGTATCCGGAGAACTCCGGCGACGCCGATATAGTGTATTTTTCCGACGATGAACGCATAGCCGAGGTCAGCGAGACGGGTGAGCTTTCCGTCGTAGGTGTGGGTACCGTGGATATCGGAGCCTATCTCAGGACGGACGAGACTATTTGCGACGTCATAGAGGTAACCGCAAGCTGCGGCGAGATACACGGCATGAGCTTTATGCAGAGATGCTACAATATCGCTCCGGAATCGACCGCGGCGCTGACATTGGACATCAGCCCTTACGGAATGTCGCGCAGCGGGATAGAGTATTTTTCCGGGGACGAGAGCATAGCCACTGTCGACAGAAACGGAATAGTCACCGGCATTAAGAAGGGTGTTACGCGCATATACGCGAAGACGGAGAGCGACGTTCAGACGGAATGCGTCGTGATAGTGACAAACTCCGCGCCTCTCGAGTCGCTCGGCGAGATCACCGAGCCCCGGTATTCAAAGGGGAGAGACAGCGTATATATCAGCGATGAACGGGATGGATCCGATAAAGCGCGCATTATGCTCGCGGGAGACCTTATGGCGCTTTCGTCGCAGATAAACGCAGCCGACAACGGAGAAGCATACGACTTTTCCTCAAGCTTTAAATATGTAAAGGATATATTTGATAAAAGCGATCTGTCTCTCGCAAATCTCGAGACGCTTGTTTCTTATTCCAACAGCTGGGCGACGTCGTCGAAGAGCGCCGATACCGGCGTACAGGCGACAGCGGCAGCGGTTGATACCGACGGCGCCGCGCAGGCTCCGGCCTCGGCATCTTATCCCAAATGCAACGGACCCACGACCTATCTCGACGCAGTCCGGTATGCGGGCGTAGACGCGGTGGTCACTGCCAACAACCATTGCTGCGACGCGGGAGAGCAGGGCATATACGAGACTTTGCAGCAGCTCGACAGGTATCATATACCCTCGACAGGCACGTTCGTATCAAGTGACGAGCAAAGATTTTTATTGTTTGACGTGAACGGGATAAAGGTCGGCGTGGTATCCTATACCGAGATATTCAACGGAAAGAACGGCAAGGTCGACGGGGCGAGACGCGGGTATGTGCTGAATGACTATTCGGCCGAACGTGCGGCGAAGGACGTGGCTGCAATGAAGGAGGCGGGAGCCGAGTATATAATCGCCTATATGCATTGGGGCTCGGAGAACAAGCAGGCTCCGACCGGACGCCAGAGGTTGAACGCACAGGCGCTCGCCGACGCCGGAGTGGATCTCATCGCCGGCTCGCATCCGCATGTCCTGCAAGGGGCGGAGATGCTCACTGCCGAGGACGGAAGGCAGACGCTCTGCTTCTATTCGCTCGGAAATTTCGTATCGAGCATGGGCAGTACGCAGAACAACGATACGGTGATAATGGACATATCGCTGGAGCGCGGAGCGGACGGCGGCGTCAAACTCACGGACGCGGCCTATATAGCGTGCAGAGTGATAGGGAGCTTTGACGGCGGAAGCTATGTTATAGTACCCGTCGCGGAGAGCTATAACGGCGGTCAGAGCACGTCTGCGCTCGAATCGGCGCGCGAGCGCATTGTACGCGTAATGGGCGACGAGGTATATGAGCGCACAGGCTATGAAAACAAGTGAGCCCTTGAGAGGTTTGTGAATTATTAACGCGCGGCGTCCGTATCGCTTGCGCGTTTACGGTATTATAAGCTATAATCAATGAGCACGGTCGGTCATGACTGACGACCGAAGCAAAAAAATTCGGAGCTGCCGGATAATGGCTGATTTTTTGAACAGTGTTAAGAGGTTTTTCATAAATTGCGGACATGCTTTGCGTGACGTCTTCGGAAATATAGGAGACGCTCTTTCCGGTATGCATGGCGGCGGGAAGAAAAAACGCACGAGAAGCAGACGTGGAGCCTATTTGGGCACGGCGTCCTCGGCGGCGCGTACGCCGCAGCGCGGGGGCGCGCCGTATCGCAGCACGGGCGCGCATACCACGGGCGCCCGCGTTCCGCGCTCGCAGACAATGTACGGCGTATCCTCGAAGTACACGACAAAGGGCGGGCTTTCGGGATTCGTATATAGTGTAAAAAAGTGGATAAAAAGGCAGCAGCCTGTTTTTCTGGCGATAATAGGCTTCGGGATAGTCGCCGTCATAGCTGTACCCATAGTGCTGGCCTGCACACTGGGCGGAAAAAAGGAAGAGCAGCCGGTCATAGATGAGGGCGTCGTAAAGCAGACCTATTACGACCTCAAGGATGCGGAGGAGACTGCGCCCGTGGAGATCACCCCGGAGACTGTGGATCCCGCGACTATTTCCTTTGACGAGGGACAGGAAGGGGAGTTAGTGCCGTATATCCAGGAGCGCCTTATGGAGCTCGGATATCTCGACGAGGATATTCCCACGAACCTTTACGGCCCGAATACCACCAACTCCGTGGAGTTTTTCCAAAGACAGCACGGTTTGGAGATCGACGGTCACATGGACGGAGAGGTATTTACGCTCATGTTCTCGGACGAGGCGCAGACCTATCTTGTATCCGAGGGCACAAAGGGGCAGGATGTAGAGGAGCTGCAGACGCGGCTCTATGAATTAGGCTATATAGAATCCGTGACGAGCTATTACGGCACGGACACAAAGGCGGCTATACAGCGCTTTCAGGAGCTGAACGGGCTCGATGTGGACGGCAGCGTGGGTGAATCCACACGCGAGCTGTTATATTCCGACGATGTAAAGGCCAACTACATTTCGTTAGGCACAAAAAGCGAAACCGTTAAAAAGTATCAGAACCGTCTTAAAAAATTAGGTTATCTTACGACCGAGGTGGACGGAACATACGGCAGGGATACGGTAAATGCCGTTAAGCGCTTTCAGGAGCGCAACGGACTGATAGCCGACGGCTTTTTGGGGCCGACTACCAAGGATCTGCTCATGAACTCCGCCGCACTCTCAAATGCCATTATACTCGGCATGAGCGGACAGGACGTGACCAAGATACAGACAAGGCTCAAGGAGCTCAACTATCTCAAAAAGGTCACGGGCTATTTCGGAAGCGATACGGAATCCGCCGTAAAAGCTTTCCAAAAGAGGAATGGGCTTTCTCAGGACGGCAAGGTGGGCAAGGTGACGATGAATACGCTTCTGTCGTCCAAGGCCAAAAAGGCGGCGTCAGGCAGCAGCTCGTCGGGCAGCTCGTCATCCGGCTCGTCTGGCAGTTCTTCCGGAGGCTCTTCCGGAGGCGGGAGCTCTGCGGCTATACCTGCGGCGAGCGGCGCTAACGTGGCATCACTTTTGAACGTAGCACAGTCGCGGCTGGGGTGCAGGTATGTTAAAGCGGGCAAGGGTCCGAATACATTCGACTGCTCGGGATTTGTGTATTGGTGCTTAAAGCAGATAGGCGCAAATCAGGGCTATCTGACGTCGGCGGGATGGGCAAAGAACGGAAAATATCCCAAGATAACCAGCCTCTCGCAGGTGCAGGCGGGAGATATAATATGCTTCAGAGGGCATGTCGGCATAGCCATGGGCGGCGGCATGATGATAGACGCCGGCTCGGGAGCGGGCTGCGTCAGAACGACGAGCCTGAGCCTCAGCTATTGGCAGCGCAATTTCAAATGCGCGTTCAGAGTACTGTAAGTCTATAACAGAAGCAACAGAGAGCCGGATCTCGCGAAACAGCGCTGACTCGGCTTTTCTTTCATGATAAGAATACATTTATGCGAAAGTGAGAACAGGCGTGATAGAATTTCCCGAAGCGATCAATATTTCAAAACAGCTGAACGCAGCGCTCGCAGGAAAAACGGTAGAACGCGTATTCCCGCCGACGAAAGCGCATAAATTCTGTTGGTACCATTCGGAGCCGTCGGAGTACGACGGCATACTGCGCGGAAAGAAGGTACTGTCTGCACAGGGCTTCGGCATGTTTGCGGAGCTGTATTTCGAGGGCGGGACCGGGCTGTGCATAGACGACGGAGTCAACGTGAGGCTGACCGACGGGCAGATACCTAAAAACCATCAGCTTGCCTTGAGCTTTACCGACGGCAGCGCGCTCGTATTTACGGTCGCAATGTACGGAGGCATAGTGCTGCACGGGGACGACTATGACAACGATTATTATAACAAGAGCAGGGCTTCCGTTTCTCCTTTATCCCCGGAATTTGAGGCGGTATACCGCCGCACGCTCGCCGAAAGCAAGCCGGGTCTCAGCGCCAAGGCGTTTTTGGCGACGGAGCAGCGCTTCCCCGGTATAGGCAACGGCGTACTGCAGGACATACTTTTTGACGCGGGCATAAACCCGAGACGCAAGCTTTCGACTTTGTCCCGAACGGACGTCGACGGTCTTCTTTGCAGCATACGCACCGTTATAGGGAGCATGACCGCGCTCGGGGGACGCGATACGGAGAAGGACATTTACGGCGAGCCGGGAGGGTATGAAACAAAAATGTCCAAGAATAATCTTGCCGCGGACTGTCCTAAATGCGGAGGCACCATAACAAAGGAAAGCTATCTCGGCGGCTCTGTTTATTATTGCCCGAACTGTCAGCCGCTGTAGTCTGATATAAAAGATATCCGCGCAAGCGACGCTGTCGTTGTTTTTATTGCCGCGCAAGCGCGGCTTTCTTGCAAATATGCGCCGACGCCCGTAATATGCATGTTGACGAAGGAGATGAGGAAAGTGGGCTTTGGAGAACAGATAAAGAGAATACGGGAGGAAGCGAAGCTCACTCAGGCGCAGATGGCTGAAAGGTTGAACGTGACCCGGCAGGCCGTCTCAAACTGGGAGAACGACAGGAATCTGCCCGATATAGAGATGCTTATCGCCATAGCCGCCTCTTTCCGTGTTTCCCTCGATCGACTGATATTAGGGGAGACGGATATGAACAATATGACGGAAAAACTGATACGCGACGGAAGCGAGACCAGAATGGCGAGAATGAACCTCACGACCGCCATCATAGGCGCGGCACTGCTTTTGATAGGAGTGGGGCTTATCGTGATAAAGGCCTTTTCGGTCGAGTATATCGACGCCGAGGGCGTGCTGCACGAGAGCTTTTTTCTGATACCGACGGCTTTTCTGTTCTTGTTTGCGGGGTTTATAACGTTTTTGGTATCGGGTATCAGAAACGCTTTTTCCTTGCGCAAGAACAGCTCGAACAAGGCCGCCGGAGCGGTATATATGCTCATAAGCGCGGGAGTTGTGCTTATAAGCGCGGGAGGGCTTTTGATGCTCATAGTGTCTAACTCCGGTGCGCCGCTGACCGTTCCGGGAATTATCGCAGCGGGGCTTGGGCTTTTATGCTTTGCCGCAGCGGCGATGCTTGCGGTACGCGGCAGAAAAAAGACGGATAAATCATGAGCATTTCTGTAGGGCAGTGAACGGCATATTCGTGACAAAACCACAGAACAGAAGCGGGAGACGGACGGAATAATGGACAGGTTTGTCATAGTGACGGGCGCGGCGGGCGGCCTTGGCGGAAGGACGGCTTCCGCGCTTGCAAGGAGAGGGTATACAGTATTCGCATGCGATATACGGACTGCGGCGGAGGAACAGGGTATAATACCCGTAACGCTCGATGTAACGGATCAAAAGAGTGTCGAGGAGTGCTTTAAGACCGTAAGAAGCTATACCGACAGCCTTTATGCGCTTATAAACCTTGCGGGCATATTCATGATGGACACCGTGGCGAACGGTGCGGAGGAGGCTCTTCTACGGTCGATGGAGGTGAACTTCCGCGGCGCGTACCGCATGAACAGAGCATTTTTGCCCCTTATCGAAAAGGGACGCGGCAGGATAATAAACATGTCGAGCGAGCTCGGAGGCTATTCTCCGCAGCCTTTCAACGGCTGCTATTGCATAAGCAAGCATGCGCTCGACTGCTATACCGATACGCTCGCGCGCGAGCTGGCGTTCGTAGGCATACCCGTCATAAAGATACGCGCAGGCTCGTTTCAGACCGGAATGCTCGGCTGCGCGGAGCAGCGCTTTAAGTACGTAGCGGAAAACAATACTCTGCTCGGCAGCTCCGTAGGAGTATTTTCCGGACTTGTGGGCTCGGAGATCCAAAAGACGAACGATCCGGAGCTTTTTGTGAGGCTTGTGATAAGGATACTCGAAGTAAAAAGACCCAAACGCCGGTACCGCATCAAAAACAGCTTCAAGCTCCGGCTTCTGAACGCTCTGCCCGAGTACATGCAGGACGGCGTATACCTGCTCGCGGTGAAAATAGGCAAGAGAGCCGCGAAAAAGAACAATATCGCATAACGGAGCCCAAAGCTTTGTTTTATACTATATTCAGAACGACGTCAGACCCTTGGAGCAGGGATTGAAATACGATATAAGTAAGGAATACGGGCTGTATGTACATATGCATCCGCCGTTAACGAAAGCAATACTGCCGTCCGTCAATTTTTTGCTTGGGCTTTTGCCCAAAAGCGGACTCAAGGGGCTCGATGTTAAAAAGCTCAGCTTGCCCTCGACGGACGGAGAGGGTATAGACGCGCTTTTGATCTCGCCGAAGGACGCAGGGGATAATGCGCCCTGCCTCGTGTATTTTCACGGCGGGGGCTTTGTCATGGAGGCTGCGCCGAGTCACTACAGGCTGACAGCGGAGTACGCGCGGCGCGCTCACTGCAGGGTGCTTTTCGTGAAATACCGCCTTGCCCCGGGATATGTCTATCCCGTACAGGTGAACGACTGTTTTTGCGCATATAAATGGGCGCTCGAAAACGCAGACGCGATCGGGACGGATGTACGCCGCATCGCCGTGGGCGGCGACAGCGCGGGGGGATGCCTCGCCGCAGCGGTCTGCATTATGGCAAGGGACAGCGGTGTGAAGCCGCCGTGCTTTCAGATGCTCGTATATCCCGTGCTCGACAAACGCATGGAAACGGAGTCCATGAGGATATATACAGATACGCCGATGTGGAATGCGAGACTCAATAAGAAGATGTGGGAATGGTATTTACAGGGCCTTACTGACGGTATATCATATGCGTCTCCCGCGGAGGCGGATTTAAGGGACTTGCCTGACGCATATATCGAAACGGCGGAGTTTGACTGCCTGCGCGACGAGGGCAGGGAATACGCAGAGGCGCTTATAAAGGCCGGTACGGCTGTTCGGCTCAATATGACGCGCGGCACGATGCACGGCTATGACACGGTGAAAAAGAGCCCGACCGTCCGGGAGAGCGTCGCCGCGCGCGTGGACGCGCTGCTGCGCGCGTTTGAAAAACAAGGCTCCAACGAATGAAGCCATAAAGCGCACCGCCTGATATGAAGGACGGTGCGCTTTGCGTATCAAAAAAGTGGTAAAACCACTTTTTTGAGATCACCGCATTTGTACTGTTCGCTGCGCTCTCGGTCGTACAAATGCTTTTTGGAGCCGCATTGTGCGGCAAAGCCACACGATGCGGGATTTTGACTCAGCAGGTCAAGAACAGTATTAATTTCATAAACTATAGAATTTTTGACAGTTTGAGCGCACCGCCTGATATAAAAGACGGTGCGCTTTGATATCCGTGTTTCTGCGTTTTATATCAGAAAGAAGCAGACGATAAGCCCGGCCACGTTGCCGAGAATGTGCGACACTGTACTCACAAGGCAGTTGCCGGATTTCCTGAATATGATCGAAAAGATCATGCTGTCTATGAATACGAAGCTCAGGTCGTAGAGCAGAAGCCATATACCTGCGTCAGAAATATGCCCCATCGCAAACAGAACGGAGGAAACCACAGCGCAAAGCCAGAACGGAAATTTCTTCATGGAATTCCCAAGGAAGAACCCGCGCCACGCTATCTCTTCGCCCCACGCGAGAATGAGCACCTGGAATAAGAGCAGCAATATGTTTTCAAAGCTCAGCATACCGTCCACACGATCCAATACATGCGCGCTGAACGCATGGTCAAATATCAGATCGCCAATAAAGATAGGCACGATCCCGGTCACTATGGGCAACAGCGTCCAAAGAAGCACGCCGGGTTTCTTAAGGTCGAAAAAGAAGCTCTTGAAGCAGAGCCCCGACTGCGGCCTTGGCGTTTTTGCGACGGCTTTCACGATAAAAAAGAACGCGACTCCGACCAGGACAGCTATACCCGCCAACCGGAGTCGTGGAACGAGCTGCGTAAGGCTCAAAAGTATCATTACGATCATACCGATAGCGGCCAGTATGGCGCTTTTGCTTTTTTTCTGTGTATTGTTTGTGCTGTTCATTTCTTATTTCTCCTCCCGAACGGCTAATATAGCCCCTCTGTATGCTCTTTCAAGATGCGAGGCAACAAGAGCCTCGTTGTATTCAAGCGCGTTGTTGGCGATGATGCTCGCGTAGCCATGCGCGAACACAGCTATGGAGACAAAAACCTTCTTTGTCTGCTCCGTATCCATTTCAATAGCCTCCTGCATGGCCGCAAGCACCGGCGCAAGCTCCTCGGAATCCACCATTTCGAGCAGGCTGTTCTCCGTGGCGTAGCCGGACTGGAACAGAAACCGGAAAAGGTTGGGCTCCTCGATGGCAAAACGGATGTAGTTAAGGCCAATTGAAAGCATAAGCTCCTCGGGGTCCCGAATGTTCATCAGACACTCCGAATGATATTGGTCTGCCATTGCGTACAGAGCCCTTTTCAGTTCGTCGATGGTGGCGAACAGATACATTATAGGCTGCGTGGAGCTGCCAAGCTTCTCTGCAACGGTGCGCGCATTGACGTTTTCCGCGCCCGACTCCCGCGTTATCCTGAGAGCGGCGTCCAAAATCATTTCTCTTGTAAATTTCGTTTTCGGCGGCACGGTATTCCTCTGGTGGCTATTGATATCTGTTAGATAACAAACGTTATATAACAAAGACAATATATACCCCGTTACGGCTATTGTCAATAGGGAAAAAAGAAAACCGCCGAGTTTTTTTCGGCGGCTCCCTGCGATATGCGCTGCATGGCTTTATTACTCTATTGCGTCCGTTTTCAATATTCCGTATATATAATAGTCGCACCATGTGGAAACCATCTTGCCCTGACGTATCAGTCCCTCGCGGGTAAAGCCCGCCTTCTCGAGCATACGGACGGAGGGCGTGTTGTGCACATCCACGCCCGTCCAAAGCCGATGCAGCTCCGTCTTCTCAAAGCAGAAACGCACGATCTCTTTCAATGCCTCCGTGCCGACGCCCTGTCCGTGATGCTTTTCCGAAAGGCGCACCGCAACGTTCGCCATGCGGTCGTTCTCGATGAGATATACCCAAGCCTCGCCGATGACCTTGTTTCCGGCTTTCAGCACAATACCCCAATGAAAGCTCTTGGTGGGCTTTTTCGGCGCGGCAAACAGCAGCTCGGGGTTCTTGTCCGCCTTGCCCGGATTCTTGCCCCAGTATTTGTAAAGCGCCTTGTTCGGCGTCCATTCGCGCAAATCGTCCGCATCCGCGGCGGTCATGGTGCGAAGTATGAGCCGTTCCGTTTCCAGTACGGGCTTGTGCTCGATGTAATCCGCTAAGCTCATAGAAACCGCCTAAAAGTTGAATTCGCTCTCCCAGTCAAAGTCGCCGCTTTCTTCAATGCACTTCGGCCAATGCGCGCACCAACCGGGTACTTCAGGGCTTTTCACACGGTCGGCGCTCGGGGTGTAGGGCTTGATATCGAGCACCGGCGTGCCGTCCATGGCGTCTATCCACGCAAGGCCGATCACGCCGTTTTCTATATCCAGACAGGTCACATAGGACGGCGATACGGCGATAGGGTTCGGGCGCTGCGGCGAGCGCGTTGCGAACACGCCCATCACATCGGGGCCGTTGATGTACGGCTTGTCGAGCGTCAGCACGGAGCGCTGCGCGCCGTCGTCGCACTTGTCGAACCACCAGAGCACTTGAACATGAGAAAAGCCCTCAAGCCCGGTGAGCGCCTTGCGGTATTCCGGCGCGATGACGACGGAAAAGCCGTCCGTGCCGCAATGCACGGCGCCAATTTGATTGAGTGTAAACTGCATGATTAAAACCTCCGAAACAACTTGATCACGACGTCGTAATTCCATTGTAGTGGAAGTATTTTATACTTCAAGGGCTTTTTGTAGTATTGCTTACGGCATTATTTCGACGCTCTGCGAATGGCGATAAGCGCGAGCGCATCGTCGTATAAGGCGTCGGGTGCGGTGACGTCGAACATAAGCCAACGTTGGCCCATGCCCTCTTTAGTATTGTTGTATATTTGCTGCATTGCTGCTGACATTTCCGGAAGCGCTGATTCGACCCGTTCCTTTTCCTTGCGCCCGACCACGATGAGCAGCTTGAAATAACCGGGATGGGGATATAGCCTGCACAGCGACCTGCCCGCCTTGTAAAACTTGATGTTCCAACCGCGAAACAGAGTGTCGCCGCTGTATTCGATGCTGTAAAGCGCGCCGTAGCAGTCCTCTAAATGCCCGCGCAAACGGGAGAACAGCGGATTGCCGATATAGGCATCCAACTCGTCGATGCTTGGTTTATAGTTTTTATCGGTGATATCGGTCATGTTGGAAAGTCCTTTTGATTTATTTATCGGGCAGTTCATAGAGCATATTTATCGTGCGGTATATCTCCCCGCAGGCGGGGCATACCCAGTCGTTGTTGCTCTTCTTTGCCTTCTTGTGCAGAAGCGTGAGCACCGCCTTGCCGCACTTGGGACAGGTCGTTTCCTCGCCCCGCCACAGGCGCTTCATGAAGGCGACCTCCTCCGCACGTGTCTTTGTATACATCAGAATAGCCTTTCAAATGCCACGGTCTGGTTTTTAAGCGATATTTTGCCGACCGTGTAGCCGTATGCTTCCAGTTCCTTTTTGTAGTTGAGTAAGGAATGGTCGATGGGGATGCCGCAAATAGTATGTATATCGTCGAAGGTCAGCGTGAAACACGCCTCACCTTTGTTCTTTACATATTCCCAAAGCGCGTTATATTTGCTCATGTTTGCACCACTTCATATTGCCGTTCACTTGGTTGGAACGGTGAACCTTGCCATATCCAGCCCCTCATGCTTGAGCAGCCAAATCTTTTTGTCGATACCTCCTGCATAGCCCGTAAGGCTCCCGGATGAACCGACCACGCGGTGGCAGGGGATGATAATGGATATGGGGTTGTGTCCGACGGCGCCGCCTACTGCCTGCGCGGACATTCGCGCAAGTCCGCTTTCTTTTGCAATGCGGCTTGCTATCGCTCCGTAGGTCGTCGTTTCGCCGTAGGGTATTTCACGGAGTATGTCCCATACGCTCTTCGCAAAGTCACTGCCCTGTGGCGCGAGGGGCAGCTCATTGACAGAGGGCTTGCCGCCGCCAAAGTAGCGGTCGAGCCAGTCCTTTGCCTGAATAAGCACGCTAATATCGTCGCCGCAGGCAATATCCTCTCTGATGCTGCCGAGAAAATGCTTCTGTCCGTCTATCCACAGCCCGGTGAGGGCATTATCCCTTGCCGCAAGAGTGACGCCGCCCATCGGGGAATTATAATGGGTCGTGTATATCATTTGAGCCCCCGCGAATCTGTTTTTATATGAAGCATTATACCATATAAGGCTACGGCTGCATATTAGGAACCGCACATACCGAAAAAAAAGAGAAGGCAGCCGGTGTTTTGACTTGCCTTCTCTCACGTCATGCCTGAAAGACAGCTGCAGCTTTCTCACGGTATGTCAGGCCTGCCGTGTTTTTGCAGCGTTATTCAGTAGCAGCTCTTTTTGCCCTGAGTGTCGTATAAATTCTCGAGTGCCTCGCCGAAGCGCTGATAATGCACTATCTCGCGCTCTCTTAAAAAGCGCAGCGCGTTCATGCCATCGGGATCGTCGCAGAAGCGAAGCGCGGCGTCATAGCCTGCACGGGCGCGCTGCTCGGCGCCGAGGTCGTGAGTAAGGTCGGCTATCGCGTCGCCAGTTGAGGCCACATATGCGGCTGTCCACGGCACGCCGTTTCCGTCCTTGTAGAAGCCGTTTTCACCGTGCTCCTGCACCCACGCCATCATGTCGTATTTTATGAGCTCATCCTTGCTGGCTCCTTTAAGGCTCTGCATCATCATGCTCTGCAGCATCTCGACATGAGACAGCTCCTCCGTGCCCACGTCCGTCAGTATAGCGCGGCTTTGAGCGTCGGGCATTACAAAGCGCTGATTGAGATAAGTCAGTCCGGCGGACGTCTCGCCCGCGCTTCCGCCTAAAAGATTGCCTATGAGCTTTGCCAGGCGTACGTTGGGCTTTGTCAGCTTTACGGGATATATCAGTCTTTTTTCATATAACCACACAGTTAATTCACCTCCGTTTTGCAGGTCTGCCACGGGAACGGCTGATACGCATACAGCCAGCGGCTGTCGCAGTTATTGATCGAATTCCCGAAGTTCTGGAGCGGCCCGCAGTTCTCGTCATACAGCTTTTTCAGGGCGTGCAGCTGCTGTGCATAGCAGTTATAGTCACTTATAGCCCTTTCGCAGCCGGGATGCGTATCGAGATACAGATTGATGTCTATCAGTATGAATTCGCACTGTGTTATCTGAGCCATAAGCTCTTCGCAGTTTATCTTGCATGCCATATCCGTCACCTCCCGCATTTTGCGCACATGCTGCGCACATAGGGCATATTCAGATCGTTAAAAAGCGTTCCGTTCCTGAGCGCACACTCCGGAGACGCAAAATTATCGTAACGCTGACTTACGACATATACCCTGGCATATGGGTTCGGTACCGACGCGCCCGCAAAGAAATCCGCCCGCGCCGATACTGCCGGGTCAGAGCATGCGTTATTCGCGCACGCCTCAAAAACATACGGCAGTCGGTCGTTGTTCGTCATCATAGCTTTACATAACCTCCTTGATCCTCAATAAAGATCGTCTTACGATAGAATATGCGCGCGGACAGAATGTGCGAGCGGAAACGTGCCGTGAAAGAGGTATTGTTTATAATTTGTTCCAATTATCTATATGGAAAAGGGATATGTTTGATGGTATAATCAATTCCAAGCGTAGGACGTGATTTATTTTTGTACGTTCTTTTATAGGATAAGGGGGCGTTTATCGGGAGTGTTCGGATATATCGGCGTATGCAGAGACGAACTCAAGGTCAAGGAATTCGAGACCTTCAGAGCATATTATTGCGGACTGTGCCGGGCGCTCAAAAGAGAATACTCCGAAAAGGCGAGGCTGCTCCTGAATTATGACTGTGCTTTCCTGTATCTGTTGTGCGAGGCGCAAAGCGAGGACAAGCCGGTATACGAGACGAAGCACTGCATGGTGCACCCCGTAAGAAAGAGGCACATGACGGACGGCAGAGGCGCGGAATATGCGGCCGCCGTGAACGTGCTTTTAGGCGTAAACAGCCTTAGGGATCACGCCGGTGACGATAAGAACATAGCCGCGGCTTTGGCGGCGGGGATATATCGCGCGGACTGCGAAAAGGCCGCCCGACGCTATCCGGAGGCGGCGAAGGCGACAGACGAGGGCTTAAAGAAGCTTGCCGCGCTCGAGAAGAGCGGCGAGAGCGACATAGACAGAGCCGCAGACGCCTTTGCGGGCATACTCTCGGCGATATTCTCCGAGACGGGCGGGGACAGACGCGTGCTTTCATCGCTGGGCTACAATATGGGCCGCTGGATATATCTTATCGACGCCTACGACGACTTTGAAAAGGACGTGAAAAAGGGGAGCTATAACCCTTTTATAAAGAGATTCGGAGAGACCATGAACGAGGAAATAAGGGCCTCG
The DNA here is from genome assembly GCA_964453325.1 of uncultured Christensenellaceae bacterium. GTDB lineage: Bacteria > Bacillota > Clostridia > Christensenellales > Christensenellaceae > JAZRGP01. The sequence goes on from CAYVOZ010000023.1 coordinate 16,606, forward strand.
GCCGAATTTAACCTCAATGCATGCGTATCGGGAGCCGCTGCGGCGCTGGATCTACTGGATATAAAGAAGCATGAGGGGATACTGAAAAATATAATATATCTCGGAATGTACGAGAAAACTTCGTTTGTTTTGAACAGAGAAAGGGAAAACCATAAGGATGAGCGATCCGTATAAGGTGCTGGGAGTATCGTCGGGAGCGTCCGACGAGGAGGTCAAAAAAGCATACAGAGATCTGGTCAAAAAGTACCACCCCGACAAGTACGTGGACACGGAGCTCAAGGACATAGCCTCGGAGAAGCTCAAGGAGGTCAACGCTGCGTATGACGATATACAAAAGATGCGCAGCGGCGCTGGCAGCGGGTATTCCGGACGGAGCTATTCCTCATACGGCGGAACGCAGTCCGGACGCACGAGCGCGAAGTATCAGCCTATATGGGCGCGCATAAACGCGGGCGATCTGAACGGCGCGGAAGCGCTTTTAGACGGTATGACGGAAAAGGACGCCGAATGGCATTTTATAAAGGGTGTTATACTGCAAAAAAGAGGCTGGTATGACGGAGCGAAGCAGCACTTCTATACCGCGTATACCATGGAGCCCTCGAATCAGCAATACCGTCAGGCATACAGCGCGTCGAGCGGGATGGGCGGCTTTCAGGACTTTTACGGCAGAGGCAGAACGACGGGGACGCAGCAGTCCTCGGACGACTGCTCCACGTGCGATATCTGCGGCGGTCTCATGTGCATGGATTGCCTTTGCAGCGGGTCGCGCTGCTGCTGCTGAAAAAGGGAGATAGCGTTAAATGAGTCTTGACAGACGAAACCTTAAAAAGACGCATCCGAGGATGCTGAGCATAACCGCCATGTTTGCGGCGTTTACGATAATCGTGCTGTATCTGGCGTCGGTATTCCCGAGCATGAAGCTCACGTTTTATTTTCTGTCGTCCGTTTTCATAATGGGAGTGCTCGTAGAGGGCATGACCGGAATGGCTTTTTTGCAGTATATCGTGGTATCCGGGCTTTCGCTCATACTCATGCCGGTATCCTATGCTCTGCCGTATATTATTCTTTTCGGTCACTACGGAATAGGCAAGTTCCTTATAGAAACGAAGATAAGGAGCTTTCCCGTTGCCTTTGTTTTAAAGCTTATATATTTTGACGTCGCTCTTTTGGGCGTATACTTTGCGGTCGTCACAACGGGTCTTTTGCCGCTCGGGGAGATATTCGACAAGCTCCCGATATGGGCGTGGGCGCTCATAGCGCAGCCCGTTTTCTTCATATACGACTATCTTTTCTCAAAAATAACCGGCTTTTACAATAACGCCATACGCAGCCGCATATCGCGGAGCGCATAAAAGGCCATGGCAAGCGCTGTATACGACGCGGTAGCATACGCAATGCGATACTGGTTCCTGATTCTTATCGCGCTTATGCTTCTGACGCTCATTGCCGTATCCTTTTCGGAATACCGCAGGCGCAGGAGCGTAATGGACATCGTGGACACTACGGTGGGGTATTTAGAGGTCCTGAGCGGCGACGGGGACACCGTCGGCACGCGCATAGGGCTTATGGCGGATAACCTTATAGGCAGCGGCAGACGCTCGGATGTAATAATAAACGATCCCGATGTGGAAAGGGCGCATGCGCGGATAACCATGGATGGGGAAGAAATGACCATCACCCCCATAGGCAAGGCGGAGTTCAAAATAAACGGCAGGCTCGCCACAAAGGCGCACAGGATATTCACGGGCGACCTTTTGACCTTCGGCGGGATAATGATGACAGTACATATAATAGAAGACGAGGAGGATGGGCAATATGACGCTTAAAAAAAAGAGCGCGGCAGCCGTAATGCTTTTCCTTCTTCTTTTTATTTTGAGCGCGTTTGTGCTTTTGAGCCTGAAGGACGGCAAATTCGAGATAAAAACGGTGATATTCGGGTTCGCGGTGGCGCTTTACATGTTCCTGCAATACAACATGCTTGCGAGGGCTTACCGGCATATAGACAGATTTGTTCTTTTAGCCGCGGAGTCGCTCGCGTCTATAGGGCTCGTCACGATATACAGAATAGCGCCGGGCTCCGCCTTAAAGCAGTTCGTGTGTCTTATTGCGGGCGGCATCCTGCTCGTTATAAGCATAACGCTGATACGCAGAGTAAAGAACTTCGGAAGGCTGAACTGGGTGTTTATGGCGCTCTGCATAGGCATGCTCGCAGGCACACTCGTCATAGGGCGCACGGTATCCGGAGCAAGGAACTGGATATATATCGGGCCGCTGTCGTTTCAGCCCAGTGAATTTGCGAAAATACTCTTTGTTATAGTATCCGCGTATTTTTTGAGCACGCGTGACAGGATAGCCGCGTTTTTGCCATATCTGGGCTTTACGGCGGCGTGTGTGATAGTTCAGGTGCTCGCGAGAGACCTCGGCAGCGCGCTGCTCATAGGCATAACCTTTTTAGTGATGTTCTTTACGGCGACGGGCAGAGTCGTGCTCACGGGAGTGGGCATAGGCGCGCTCGGGCTCGGAGCGTTTGCGAGCTATTTTCTTTTCGCGCACGTCAGGACGCGCGTGGAGATATGGCAGGACCCGTGGGCGTACTATAACACCAAGGGCTATCAGATAGTGCAGGGCCTCTTTGCGCTGGCTGCGGGCGGGCTTTTCGGAGTCGGGCTCGGCTGCGGAATGCCATCGGTCATACCCGCGGCGAGCACGGATTATATCTTTACCGTCATAGGCGAGGAGTTCGGGATAATAGTCGCCGTAATGGTCATAGCGTTCTATATAGTCTTTATCATCCGCGGAATGCTGATAGCGATAGACACAGACAACACGTTCGACGCGGTGCTCGTCTTTGGCTGCACGTCCATGCTGGCGCTGCAAAGCTTTATCATAATAGGCGGCGTGATAAAGCTCATACCGCTCACGGGTATTACGCTGCCGTTCATAAGCGCAGGAGGCAGCTCTCTCATGTCCTCCATGATAATATTAGGTATAATTGAGGGCGTGGCCATAAAGAACGGCATACGCGACGAGAAGAAGCTCATACGCTCGGGCGGTGACGTGGAATGAAGGACATCAAGAAATTCCGCAAGTATGCAAAAATAGCCATGTATGTGTTTATAGGCATGTTTGCGTGCCTTATAGTTTATCTCGGTTATTCTGTCATTTCCTTTGGCGACCAGTGGTACAACACGCCGTATAATCCGCGCATACAGAATTCGCTGCAGAATACAGACGCGGGGAAGATATCCGACAGAAACGGCGTGGAGCTCGCTTATACAAAGGACAACGAGCGGCATTATGCGGAATCCAAGACCGTGCGGCGCGCGATGTCCCACACGGTGGGCGACACTCACGGCATGACCGTGGGAGCGGAGTCAGTGTTCGCAAAGTACCTGTACGGCATAAACAAGGATCTCATGGAGCGGTGGGGAGCGGTGCTTTCGGGCGCGACGGACAAGGGGAGCGATATCACTTTGACCGCGGATTCCGCGCTGAGCTCCTTCATATACAAGAATATGGACGGACGGGACGGCTCGTGCGTCGTGATAAACTATAAGACAGGCGAGATACTGGCGAGCGTGTCTCTGCCTGCTTTCGACCCGGAGACCGTCACGGAGGAGGAGCCGCAGGACACGAGCCTTGTGGACAGGGCTCTCATGGGCAGATATCCTCCCGGCTCGCTCATGAAGATCGTTACGGCGACGGCCGCTGTGGAGCAGGGCATAGATATCGGATATAACTGCAGCGGCGAGGACTATATAGGCGGACAAAAGGTCACCTGCGTTAAGGCACACGGCGCTATTACGCTCGAAAGCGCGCTGTCCGAGAGCTGTAACTGCTATTTTGCGCATGTGAGCGAGGAGATCGGCGGAAGCAGGCTCAAAAACAAGGCGGAGAGCTTCGGCTTCAACAAAACATTTAACTTTGCCGATATAGCTCTATATAAGAGCAGCTTTGAGGTGTCCCCGGAAAAGGGCGACGTGGCATGGGCGGGAATAGGACAGTATAAGGACCTCGTAACGCCGCTGCATGCCGCGATGATCGCAGGAGCGATAGGAAACGACGGAGTCATGATGACGCCGAGGCTGCTTTTAGGCGCGGTATCAGGCGCCTACAGCACATATGAAATGAGATCCAAGCCGTATCTTACCGTGACGGACGAGGATACGGCGGATATAATAGAGGACTATATGAGAAGCGCGGTCTCGTCCGGCACCGGCACCTCCGCCGCGGTCAGGGGCATGGACATATGCGGAAAAACCGGCACGGCGGAGTACACCGGCGAGGACGGAGAAATACACGATCATTCGTGGTTCGCGGGCTATATCGCCGACGAAAAAACGCCGTATGCGCTCGCGGTGATATTCGAGGGAGCGGGCTACGGCTCGAGGCATGCCGCGCCCATGGCGGGCAAGATATTCGGGTATCTCGGAGAGAACGCCCGGGGATAAGTTGACAGTCCTTGCGGCGAGGGAAGGAGACTTGCCGTAAAGGATGCAATAAAATAACATGAAGGAGTGTTTAGCAGCATGGAAAGGATAAGAATATCTACACCGGAATTTGCCGAGCGCGTCAAAAAGATACAGGCGCTCATGAAACGAGAGGGGATCGACCTTATGTTTGCGTTCGGAAACGAGGCCGAGCCGCATTTTGTAAGGTATCTGTCCGACTATTGGCCGTCGTTTGAGAGCGGAGCGGTGGTGTTCGGTCAGGACAGCGCCCCTGTGCTGCTCATAGGGCCGGAGGCTCTCACCTTTGCGCGGGACAGATCCAGAATAACCGATATACGCCGCGTGAAGGCGCTGCGAGAGTCGTCGGATCCTGAGTATCCCGGAGAAACGATGGAGGATCTCGCGGACATCTTCTCCGGGCTGACGACGGGCAAGCTGAAAAAAGCGGCGATAGCGGGATATAACATAATGACAAAGGTGGTCTATGACGCCGTAAAGGACGCTGTGGATAGGATATCCGGAGGCGGGGCGGAGATCGTCCGGGCTGACAGGCTCGTGATGGAGGTGCGAAAGATAAAGTCGCCTGCGGAGATAGCATGTCTTCGGGAGGCGGGACGCATCACTCACGCGGCCATGCGCTTTATGATGGATAACATACGCCCGGGTATGACGGAGCAGCAGGCCAGCGGACTCGCCGCACGCTCCATATTCGAGAACGGTGCGGAGGCCGATGGATACGTATACTTTGTGCTTTCGGGCGTAGGCACTGACCAGGCTATGAGCCGCTCGCGTGCAAAGGTGATCGAAAAACAGGATTTTGTATATATGAGCGTGGGCGCGCGGTATGAGGGATATACCTGCTCGATAGGACGTCCCATGTTCTTCGGCGAGCCGGATAAGCGTCTGCTCTACGGCGTGGAGGCCGCAGTCGAGGCGCAGAGCCTTATAAAAGCGCAGCTGTTCGACGGAAACAACGCATCGGAGGTGGCGCGGGTCTATTACGACTACTTTACGAAGAAAGGGCTGCGTGAGAATCTGCTCTACGGTCCCTGCCATGCCACCGGACTTATGGAGGGCGAGATACCCTGGATAGAGGAGGACTCCGACTTCACGCTGTATGAGAACATGTGCTTCTGCACGGATGTGTTTTTAAACTACAGCGACGGCTACGGACTGCGCATAGAGGACAGCATGAGAGTGGGCAGGAGCTGCGGCGACGATTATACCGACTTTCCGCGGGATATAGTTATAAAGAGATGGTGAGAGCGCCGCTTGCGGCGAAAGAACGGCGTCCCGGCCCGGAGGACCGGGACGCCTCATGTCGGAAACCCGTTAAATTCGCAATTATGGCATGATTTTATGAAAATAAACGTTGCATATCAAAATGCGTTTTGCTATAATCGTACAGGAAAACTCACCGGGGGCTGACGAAACGGCAGGTGTTCGGGCAAAAATCGATAATTGCGCGAATTGCCGGAGTCGGATGAGGCACCGGGCGGTATAACAAAAAGGAGAGAAAGAACATGTCGGTAATTTCAATGAAGCAGCTGCTTGAAGCAGGCGTACACTTCGGTCATCAGACCCGCAGATGGAACCCGAAGATGAAGAAGTTCATCTTCACCGAGCGCAACGGTATCTACATCATCGACCTTCAGAAGACGGTCAAAAAGGTAGAGGAGGCTTATTTCTTCGTGCGCGACACCGCAATGGAGAATAAGACCATACTGTTCGTAGGCACCAAGAAGCAGGCTCAGGAGTCCATAGAGACAGAAGCACAGCGCTGCGGTCAGTAC
>CAYVOZ010000024.1:0-3429 GCA_964453325.1 uncultured Christensenellaceae bacterium
GTTGATACCCGACAAGTTTCGACAATGATATAAAAGCGCATTGACAAGCGTACCGTTATAATTTCCGGGCGCGGGGTGTACTACCATGCCCTTGCCCTTGTCTATAACGGCTATGTCCGCGTCCTGATATACGATGTTTATGGGAATGTTTTCGGGCTTTACGTCGATGCTCTCCGGCTCCCCCGGAGTCACGGCATATATTTGTCCCGCGCGCGGTTTGGTCTTGCTCTCGCAGGGCTCACCGTCGAGCGTGACGTCTCCTCGCTCTATAGCGCGCGCGATATACGAGCGCGTAAACAACAGCCGCTCGGAAAGCAGCTTGTCGGTCCGCACGGCTTCGTCCTCCGAGCGGACCGTATAGAATACAGTCTCAGGCATCGAGCGCTTCGAGCTCCTTTGTCACCTTTTCAAGCTCACTGTTGATCCTGTATACCTCGTTTTTGAGGTCTGCCAGTCTTGCATTCAGCTTTGCCTGCTTTACGAGCAGTGATGCTCGCTTTTTTTGCTCGCGCAGATTCGCCTTCGCAGCCCTCGCCTCCTCTGCCAACGCGTTTCTCTCTGCCGTCTTATCGATTTCGGGCTCGGCCTGTACCGGCTCCCCGGGCGTCTCCTGCACCGTCTCCTGCGGAGCGTCCGTGCTTATATCGGTATAGCTGTCGTTCTGCACTTCGTCGTTCATGCTTCTCCCTCGTCTTTCTTTTTATTTTTGGGACCGGAATCAAAGCTCTTGAATATCTCTCTGCCCTTTTTGGTAAACGCGACGTATATCACGAGCGCGATCGCGCCCACCGTCACGCACGCGTCCGCGACGTTGAACACAGCAAAATCCACAAAAGCAAATTCTATGAAGTCCACCACATAGCCTAAGATTATTCTGTCTATGAGATTGCCTATCGCTCCTGCGGTTATCATGGCGAGGCAGGCGTTAAACATGCGCGTGGTCGATTTTTTGTACCTGTAAATGATGAATATGAGCACGACGGACATTATCGCCGAGAGTATCGTCAGAAACAGCGTGCCGTTGGATAGCAGGCTGAACGCCGCTCCCGTGTTCTCTGTGTACCGGAAGTTTATCACTCCGGGTATGACCTGTATCATACCGTCCTTAAGGGCTCCCGCAGCCCACATCTTTGTAAGCTGGTCTATTACTATGAGTCCGACCGCAATTACCGCTTCCAGCATTATCTGTCCTCCGTCAGTGTTATTCCGAGTAATTTCTCCGCGTTCTTGTAAAAAATGCCGTCGAGCTCCTCCTGGCTGAAGCCGAGCGAGGAAATAATACGGCTCTCCGTCACGCCGTCCGACCACGGCATATCCGTAGCGTAAAGCGTGCGCTCGACGCCCACCGTTCGTATAGCCCCGTAAAGCTCGTCGTTGGTCATAAAGTGCGACGCCATAGACGTATCGACATACAGGTTTTTAAGCCCTGCCGAAAGCAGATGCTCCATGGACTCCTCCCGCATATACGCTCCGCCCATGTGCGCGGCTATGACCGTGAGTCCGTCAAATCGCCTCGCGACGTCCGCAATGGCTTTCGGAGTGCCGTGATACAGCGTCGGCGAGATAGGGTCAAAGCCCGAATGGAACAGCAGCGGCAGACCCGCCCGCTCTATCGCCTCGTATATCCTGAGCAGCCTCTCGTCCTCCACAAAAAAGCCCTGATGGTCGGGATGCAGCTTTATGCCATAAAGCCCCAGGCTCTTTATCCTGTCTATCTCGGTAAGAGCGTCGTCGTCAAACGGAAAAACGCTGCCGAAGGCCGCGATATTGCCGTGCGATACGCTTTTTGCCCAGTCGTTTACCTTTTTCTGCTGTCCGGCCCTTGTAGCGATGGACATGAGCACGCCTATATCCGCGCCCTCTTTTTTCAGGTATTCCCTCGTCTCGTCCTCGCGTCCCGTCGTAACGGGCTCTATCTCCGGCGTATTCTTTTTATGCAGCTCATTGGCCTTTTTTGCCAGGGAACCGACCGCCTTCTCTGTCAGCGCGTCCGGAAACGCGTGTATATGAAAATCTATGAGCACTCTTCGACCTTGCCTCTTTCATAATCAACTGCAATAATAATATCACACGGAGCAGTGTATTTCAAACCGGAAGAAATAAATAAGCGTCCGCAGTCAGCGAACGCCTCAAGTATGCAATATTTCGTCTACACGAGAGATAAAAAGAACTGGTCGAGCAGCTTTATCTGTCCGGGATCCTCTATCCTCACGCTGGCCCCGTCCTCCCTCACTATCGAATAGCGGCCAGCGGACGGGCTATTATCGCGTTCCACCTCCTGGCTCACCTCATCAGAAAAGCCGAGCAAAAAGTCCGCGCTGACGTTCAAAAGCGGCACTATGGCGCGTATAAAGTCTATATCCGGACTTCTCTTGTTGTTGACATATCTTGAAACCGTGGCCTCTGTGACGTCCGCCGCCTTTGCGAGCTCCTTCTGACGCATATTTTTCATGTTCATAACATAAGAAAGCCGCTTGCCAAAACTGTTGTCCACGATATAATATCCTCCGGGTGCTAAGTACTAAGTTTATCAAAATGTCCGGGTGTTACGGGCAATAAATGTACCTTTATTTTCCAATAAAAAAAGCCCTTTGTCAAGGCATATTTCGACATTTTTAAACACGATGTATATATTGCGGAGGATCGTTTTCCCAAAACACAACCTGTGGCAGACCGATCGCCCGGTCCGCCACAATATCTGCCGTTTATTGCATGTTCTGATTTTTTCTTACCTTACGGTACAAGATTCGGCACACCTGCGTCTCCGTCCGTGCCTCCGATGCCCGTTCCGTCGCCAAGACCTTCGCCGTCTATCCCCGCACCCTCGTCGAGACCGTCGCCGTCAATATCCGTACCGTTGCCTATCTCTCCGTCCGCTCCGCCGTCTGCAGCGCCGTCGTCGGGCGTCATGTCGTCGGGCAGCACGCCCGGCTCGTCCGCGGGATCGTCCGTGGGCTCAGCAGTGGCCGAGGGTACGGGCGTCGGAGTCGCCGTATTGTTATTGCGGTTATCTCTGCACGCACACAGGCAGAAAAGCACGCATATAACGGTCAGGATTGCTATTACTCTGATCTTCATTTTTTTAAGCCTCCTAAAAACAACTTCTTATTCAAGAGCTATTGTTTCCGCCGCAGGCTTTTTTATGCATTGCTTTTGAGCTGTAGATCGATTTAAACAAAAAAGACCTCCGGTTTTTACGCCGGAGGCTAAATAAAATCGTTTTGAGTCAGACCTGTAAGCCGAGTTCTGTCGAGGATGACCATCTATCTTGGCCTGATGTTGCCATTGCAGGCTCACGCGATTACATGAAGCTCAGCGAGCAGCTGTTAAATGCTCCCATACCAATCTTGCACCGAGCGGGGTTTACAGGAGATCAGGGTCGCCTCTGATCCCGGTGAGCTCTTACCTCGCCTTTCCACCCTTACGTCC
>CAYVOZ010000024.1:3439-20381 GCA_964453325.1 uncultured Christensenellaceae bacterium
TATATCTCTGTTGCACTTTCCTTGGAGTCGCCTCCACCGGGCGTTATCCGGCGCTCTTGCTCTGCGGTGCTCGGACTTTCCTCACCCCCAAAAGGGAGCGCAGTCATCCGGTCTGCTCAAAACCAAATTATTGTAAAATCAGTATCCTCCCGCAATTCTCGCAGGTATACGGCTTATCCGCCGCCGCGGTTATCTTTGAGCTCGTGCTCGAGGGCAGCTGCATGTTGCAGCCTCCGCAGCGTGAGTCCTTGAAGACCGCGACCGGGTTCTGACGGAAGCCCTTTATCCGCTTATATTCGTCCACCAGTATCTGAGGCAGCTTTGCCTCTATCGCGGCCAGCTTCTGCTCGTATTCCTTAAGCGACTCCGCTCCGTCGGCGATCTCTTTATTATAGTCGAGCTTTAACGAATCGTATTCCGTCTTTGCCGACTTCATTTTTCCGAGCAGCGTCTTTATCGCTCTGGCGTCCTCGTCAAGCTCCTCGCTCAGCTGCGAGAGCTGCTTTTTCACCTTTATTATACTGTCGTACAGTCTCTCGGCTCCGCCGGTCATTTTTCTGATCTCGGCCTCGTCGAGCTCCTCATCGTCGCATTCGGAGTAATACGAGAGATCCTTTTCGAGATCCTCCATGTCCTCCATGAGCGTCCTGTGCTGCGTCGAGAGCTCGGAAAGCCTCGTGTTCTTGACCTTTGCGGCTCCCTCCATCTCGGCTATCCTGTCCTGCGAGGTACGAAGAAAGCGCTGAAGCTGCAGCAGTTTTTTTCTCGTGGGTGTATCCTTTTGTTTTGCGTCGGCCTCTGTCAGCTCGATATCTGCCGCCTGATATTCCAGCAGCATTTCCAAATTATCCAATTCGGCCACCTCTTTTCCGTATTTTTACCTTATGACCGAGGGCGCACCTCCGTCATATCTGTATAGCATGAGCTCCGGGTACGCTTCCTTAAGCCTCTCGAGCGAACGGACGGCAAGCCCGGTAAACATGTGCTCCGTCTCATAATGCCCCGCCGCTATCAGAAGTATCCCCGCCTCATCGGCTTCCGTAAAGTGATTATGCTTCGCCTCGCCAACCACGATCGCCTTTATGCCCTGCGCTCTTGCGTCTGCCCAGCACTCTCCCGCCGAGCCGCTCACGACCGCGATCTCCTTAAAGCTCCCCGTAACGGTACCCATGCGCACCGCCGGTGTGCCGAGCAGCTTTTTTACTGCGTCGGCAAGCCCGTTTTCATCGAGCGGGGCCGGAAGCGTACCGACTGCCCCGAGCCCGCCCGGTCTGTCCGCCGCGGGCAGGAACGTCCTTATATCCTTAAGCCCCAGCACCGACGCCAGCTCGTAGTTCAGGCCGTTTTCGGCACAGTCAGCGGACGTATGCGCTGCGTATATGCTTATACCCTGCGCCGCCGCTCTTATAACGAGCGAGGTCACGGGGTCTTCCACCGAAAGGCTGCGTATCTCCCGGAATATTATGGGATGATGCGTAAAGACGAGCTCGCAGCCGAGGCGAATAGCCTCGCCGAGCACGTCCGACGTGAGATCGAGCGCGGTCAAAATGCCGGTTATATCCCTGCCCGTGTCGAGTATGACTCCGCTGTTGTCCCAGTCATACGCGCACGCGGGCGGAAAGCTCCTCTCTATCGTCTCCCTCACTGTCCTGAAAGGTACAGCCATTCGCTCCGTCCTTCTTTTCGCTTATTTGCCGGAGGTATCTCCGTCCTCCCATTTCTGCACCTCGAGGCAGTTGCCGTCGGGGTCCATTGCGTAGCATATCGTAAGGGTCTGCTTTTTTGTGGGATAGTAGTTCTTGATTATCTCGCCGTAGGTGCTGCCGCCCTCTTTTAAAAGCAGAGCAACGGTGTCCTCCACGCTGTCCACCGCAAACGCCATGTGTCCCATGCCGCCGCCGTTTATCCTGTTGGCGGGAGTGCCGTCCGGATAATCCCATGTGAAAAATTCAATCGTCGGGCCGCCCTCGGGGTATCCCGGAAGAGCCATATGGCAGCCGGTCACGCGCGCGTTGTCCATGCCGGTGGCACGGTGATACCAATCTCCGTTCAGATCCCTGAGCGGGGGTACGAGCTTGAGTTCAAAGACCTTTTCATAAAAAGCGGACAGCTTTTTCCAGTCCGGCGTATTGATGTTGGTGTGCGTATAGACTATTCCCATTTTAAAAACCCCTTTATAATAGTATATTGCGGCTGTCGCCGCATTCCGCATTATATTATACTACAGCTCGTCTCTCAAAGCAAATAAAACGCGTTCCCTCGCGCGATCGTAAAGCCCGGCCATATGCGCGGCATGCTCCGCGCCCGAACCTCCCACGCGTCTCCAAGCGTTCGTCATGTATTCAAGCCAACGCAGAAATTCCGCGTCCGGGGCGGTATGCCTGCCTGTATAAAGCTCCTCCTCGGTATACTCCGGCTCGCGCCCCTTTACGGCTCTCATGACGGGATAGTATTTATCACGCTCCCATATCAGTCTTTCAGTCTCTATTCTGAAGCCGTGCGACAGCAAAAAAGCTCTCAGCCTCTCCGGGTATTTGTTCGGAGACAGCACGAGCACCTTTAGCGAGCCAAGAGTATCCGGGTCTGCGCCCAATATACGCGTTATAAGCTCTCCGCCCATGCCGCATATCACCGCACCCCCGACGCCCATGCCGCTTATAGGGCGGAGTCCGTCCCCCACGGCAAATGTGATACTGCCGCAAAGTCCTTCTTCCTCCGCGAGCCTTTGGGCTTTTTTGAGCGAGGGCTCGCTTATATCGGTGGCGATCACCTTTCCGGCCCTGTTCTCCTTAACGAGAGCTGCGGCCACGGTTCCGTGGTCGCAGCCTATATCCGCATAGCTTTCAAGAGGCGGGCACATATCCGCAATGGCCCTCATCCGTTTTGTGAGACGCATGATCTCCCCGTTTCCCGGACCGCTTATATCAGTCCGACAGAAAATCCTTGAGCTTCTTGCTGCGCGAGGGATGGCGAAGCTTTCTTAAAGCCTTTGCCTCTATCTGACGAATGCGCTCTCTCGTGACCTGAAACTCCTTGCCGACCTCCTCGAGCGTGCGCGCGCGTCCGTCCTCGAGTCCGAAGCGGAGCTTTAAGACCTTCTCCTCTCTCGGGGTGAGCGTGTCGAGCACGTCCATGAGCTGCTCCTTAAGGAGCGTAAAGGCAGCGGCGTCCGCGGGTGCAAGCGCGTCCTCGTCGGGTATAAAGTCTCCGAGATGGCTGTCGTCCTCCTCGCCTATAGGCGTCTCGAGCGATACGGGCTCCTGCGATATTTTGAGTATCTCGCGCACCTTTTCCACCGGTATATCGAGCTCCTTTGCGAGCTCCTCGGGCAGCGGGTCCCTGCCGAGCGTCTGCAGCAGCTGCCTCGACACGCGGACGAGCTTGTTTATGGTCTCTACCATGTGCACGGGTATGCGTATCGTCCTCGCCTGATCCGCTATCGCGCGGGTTATCGCCTGCCTGATCCACCACGTCGCATAGGTAGAGAACTTATAGCCCTTCTTATAGTCGAATTTCTCGACAGCCTTTATGAGGCCTAAATTGCCCTCCTGTATGAGGTCCAAAAACAGCATGCCTCTGCCGACGTATCGCTTTGCGATACTGACGACCAGCCTCAGGTTAGCCTCCGCGAGCTCGCGCTTGGCGCTCTCGTCGCCCTCGTCCATGCGCATGGCAAGCTCTTTCTCCTGCTCCGCGGTCAAAAGCGATACCTTGCCTATCTCCTTTAGGTACATGCGGACGGGGTCGTCGATGCTTATCATGTCCGTATACGACTCTACCACAGCCGCCGTATCGGCCGATTCATCGTTATCTATGAGCTCCTTCTCGATCTCCTCGTCTATGACGTCTATGTTGTTTTCCTCGAGGGAGTCATATATCCGGTCGAGCTGCTCGGGCTTGAGGTCCGTGGTATCTAAAGTATCGGTTATCTCCTTATAGGTGATAACGCCCTTCTTTTTACCCGTATCGAGTATCTTCTGTATGCGCTCCTCCTGCCTGCTCTTGGCGTCCGTCTTGTGAGACGGCGTGTGCGCGGTTACAGTCACGGTCTGCTCCTGCGATATCTCTTCCTCTGCGGAACCGTCATCGCCCTCTTTAATAACGACTCCGAGCTCCTCGGATACCTCAATATCCGTTTCGGCGGGCTTGTCCTCTGCCTTGGACTTGGGCTTTGACGCCATTTTCTTTGGCTCGGGCTTTGCAGCCTCCGCCGCAGGATCGGCGTCCTTTGCGGGCGCAGCCTTCTCTGCCGGAGCTGTGTCCTCAGCAGGCGCTGGCTTTATCTTGGGCTTGGCGGCTTTTTTTACGGTCTTGGGCTCCGCTTTTACCGCCTTTTCTTCGCTGTTCTCTACTGCATCTTCCGATATATTTTTTTTCTCTGCCATAATCAACTACCTCACAAATCTGTCGTTTCACGCAGTCCGGGGTATCTCACTTCCCGGAAAGCGCCCGTATTTTTCTCGTTATCCGCTCGATCTCTTCAAGAATGACCTTTTTTCTGTCCGCGTCGGCGGACGCTGTCTCCGATATCAGCCGTTCCTTTTCCCTTGTAAGCCTCGCTTTCTTCATCTTCAGCACGAGCCCCCTTACATATTCCTCCTTTTGCGGGCCTTGGCCGACCTCAGTGGCTGTCATCAGTCTTTCCACGGAATCCTTTTTCAGCTCTCCGCTTTCTTCAAACCTCGATAATAATTCGGCGCCTGACACCGAAAATCCTTTTTTTATTTGAGAAGCGGCGTAAAAAAACATTTCCGCATATCCTCTGTCCTCAAAATCCTCCCGTTCGACGTCCGCGAGCCTGTCCGTCAGCTCGGGCGAGCTCATAATATTCGCTATAAGCGACGCCTCTCTGTCCTCCTGCTTTGTCTTGGAGTTTTTCTCTTTTTCAGGTATATTATACCTTTCCGCAGGAGCACGCTCCCCGGAGAGCCGTGCGTTGATGCTGTTTTCGGACATTCCGGTCTCCGACGCCAGGAGGCGCACATAGCGCTCCCTCTCGAGCTCGTTGTCGAGCGTCTTTAGCTCCTCCACCGCTCGCGTGCAATACGCCACAGCGTCGTCGGGGTCGGTCACGTCAAAGTCCTTCTTTATGCGAGACAGCTTGAAAAGCATTCTCGGCTTGGCATGCTTAGCCTCCTCGTAAAAGGCGTCGCGTCCGCGCGCACGAATGTATTCGTCGGGATCCCTGCCGTCGGGCAGCGTTATTACGTATACCTTGAGCCCCTCCGCCGCGAGTATATCCACGGCCTTCAAGGCTGCGTTTATACCCGGCTCGTCGCCGTCGTACGAGAGATATACCTTGTCCGTAAAGCGCTTTAAAAGCCGCGCCTGCTCCTTTGTGAACGACGTGCCGAGCGACGCTACGGCGGTATCGACGCCGTTCGCCGCAAGCCCTATCACGTCCATATAGCCCTCCACGAGCAGTATGCTTTTAAGCCCGCGCTTTTTGCGCACGGTGTTTAAGGCATAGAGATTCTTTCTCTTGTTGAAAATGAATGTGTCAGGGGAGTTTAAATACTTAGGCTCGCCCTTGTCCATTATCCTGCCGCCGAAGGCTATGACCTCTCCGGAGATGTTTATTATGGGATACATCACGCGCCCTCTGAAGGTGTCGTAATATCCTCTTTCGTTCTTCTTGGCGAGCCCTGCGTCTATTATGTCCTTGAGCTCAAAGCCCTTGCCGGTGAGGTGCTTTGTAAGGTCGTCATAGCTCTCCGAAGAATACCCCAGCCCGAAAGGAACTATCTGCGACTGTACGCCGCGTTTTATCAGATAATCGAGAGCCTTTTTTCCCTCCGGCGTTTTAAGCTTTTCATGGAAGTATCTCGCGGCCTCGCGGTTTATCTCGACGAGCTTTTTCGCCGCTTCCTTCTTTTTTCTGTATTCGCCGTCGTCCTTGGGCTCGGGGACCTCCATGCCCACTCGCGCCGCCAAAAGCGCTATGGCCTCCATATACGAAAGCCGCTCCTGCTCCATTATGAAGTTGACCACAGAGCCCCCGCGCTTGCAGGAGAAGCAATAGAACATGTCCCTTGCCGGCGTGACGCAAAACGAAGGATTTGAGTCGGGATGCCACGGACATTTTGACCAGTAGCTCCCGCCCTTTTTCTGCAGCGGCAGATAGCCCGCCACCACATCGACTATGTTGTTCTTTGAAAGCAGCTCAGAGAGCCATTCTTCGGAAAATCTCGCCATTTTCTCCCTTTTAGAGTCTCGCCCAGTTATGTGGGACAAAGAGCTCGTTAAAAAGCTCCACCGCCGAACGGTCGCTCATGCTGGCTATATAATCGGCCGTGCATACCTCTGCGCCGTCCTCTTTAAGATTTCCGGCATATATCCCGGGCAACTCGTCGGGATGCTTTGAATAATACTTAAAAAGCATCTCCACTACCGTGTTAACGCGCTCCTCCTCGAGCATGGCGGCGCTGTTCATGTATACCGTCTCGAACATGAATGTTCTCAGCTCGTCCGTCGCGGTTTTAACGCTGTCGCTCATAGCGAGCCTCGGGGAGTCCTCGCTCGATTCGACTATATCCGTTATCATGGTGTTTATGCGCTGACCGTGCGTCATGCCGAGCACTCCTATAGGGCCTTGCGGCAGGTCGTCTATCGTGATTATCCCCGCGCGCAGAGAGTCGTCTATGTCGTGATTGATATATGCTATCTTATCCGCCATGTTTACCGCGAAGCCCTCCAACGTTCCGGGCGTCGTGCTGCGCTTATGATTGAGAATGCCGTCGCGCACCTCATATGTGAGATTGAGTCCCTTGCCGCCCTCTAATTTTTCCACAATCCTGAGGCTCTGGCGGTTGTGCTCAAAAGGCAGAAATCTGCCTAACGCGCGCTCACCCGCATGTCCGAACGGCGTATGTCCGAGATCGTGTCCGAGCGCTATCGCCTCCGTAAGATCCTCGTTCAGCCGCAGCGCACGGGATATCGTGCGGGATATCTGCGATACCTCGAGCGTATGCGTCAGCCGCGTTCTGAAAATGCTGTCTGACGGGGATATGAATACCTGCGTCTTGTCCTTAAGGCGTCTGAAGGACTCGGAGTGTATTATCCTGTCCCGGTCCCGCATAAACTCCGTCCGCATGCTGCTCGGAGCAAGCGGATAGCTCCTGCCCTTCGTATTTTCGGAAAGCAGTGCGTATTTTGAAAGCGTGCGCTTTTCGCTGTCGAAAAACCTCTCTCTTATATCCAACATATTATCCTTTGCTTTTTATACCTGTCCGCCGCGTGCTTTATTATGCCGCTGCGCCGGTGTCGACCCTTACTTTAATTATTATACAAATAAACACAAAATCCTTTTTTTAACCGCTAACAACTTATTAACAAAAAAACACGGCGGGCGCAGTCGAAAGGACCGTACCCGCCGATACCGTGCTCATGCAATGCTCACTCGTCCGTATCGATGACCGTCTCTTCCTCTGTAACAACGGCCTCCGACGCCGGCGCGCTCTCGTGCACCTTGGCCATGACCTTGTCCTTTATCTCCTCCGCCACTGTGGGGTTTTCGTCGAGGTATTTTCTCAGGTTTTCCCTGCCCTGTCCTATGCGCTCTCCGTTATACGAGAACCAGGAGCCGGACTTTTGTATTATGCCGAGGCTTTCCGCAACGTTTGCAATGCTCGCGGAGAAAAGTATGCCCTTGCCGTAGCGTATCTCGAACTCTGCGGTCTTAAAGGGAGGTGCGACCTTGTTCTTTACGACCTTTATCTTGGTCTTGTTGCCGACGACATTATCGCCGTCCTTTATAGCCTCGCCTCTTCTGACCTCCATACGCACGGAGGAATAGAACTTGAGCGCGCGTCCGCCGGGAGTGACCTCCGGATTGCCGAACATTATGCCGACCTTTTCTCTCAGCTGATTTATGAATATAGCCACGGTGTTGGAGCGCGCTATAGGCCCGGCGAGCTTTCTTAACGCCTGAGACATTAGCCTCGCCTGCAGTCCGACGTGCGCATCGCCCATTTCTCCGTCTATCTCGGCCTTGGGGACGAGCGCTGCGACAGAGTCTATGACTATGACGTCTATGGCGTTGCTGCGTATAAGCATCTCGGTTATCTCTAATGCCTGCTCGCCCGTATCCGGCTGCGATATGAGCAGGTTGTCCACATCGACGCCGAGATTCCTCGCATATACGGGGTCAAGCGCCTGCTCCACGTCTATAAAGGCCGCCACGCCGCCGAGCTTCTGCGCCTCCGCTATGGCGTGCAGCGCCACAGTGGTCTTGCCCGAGGACTCCGGCCCGTACAGCTCGATGATCCTGCCTCGCGGCAGTCCGCCTATGCCGAGCGCTATATCGAGCTCCAGACAGCCCGTAGGTATCGAGGACAACTCA
This sequence comes from uncultured Christensenellaceae bacterium, assembly GCA_964453325.1. GTDB lineage: Bacteria > Bacillota > Clostridia > Christensenellales > Christensenellaceae > JAZRGP01. The sequence goes on from CAYVOZ010000024.1 coordinate 11,781, forward strand.
AGATTCTGTTTCTTATCCCCTAATCTCATAATAGCGCCCTTGCCGTATTGCTTCTCGATCTGCGCGAGCGCCGTTTCAAGAGCCTTGCCGGTCTTTTCGTTCTTGTTCTCGATCTTTTCCATGCTCATTGCTCCCCCGTTCATTGTTTATTACAGTTTTAAGCTTATCAGTTTAAATTTACAGCTCCTTCAAGACCTGTCGGTTCTTCCATATATACTCGATGCACGACCATGCGGACAACACGACGCTGATATACAGAAATATCGCGCCCGCCGGTATATCCCACATCGAAAAGACCGGGTCCTCCAAAAGTATGAGTCCCACTCCTATATCCTGCACGAGGGTCTTTATCTTGCCCGTCCAGCCCGCAGCTATGACGACTCCCTTTTCCGCCGCCAGCAGCCGGAAGGCCGAGATTATAAATTCTCTCGCAAAAATGACTATGACGACCCATGCCTCTATCCTGCCCCAGTCGAGTATGAGCACGAGCGTCAGCATGAGCAGCTTATCCGCCATTGGGTCCATAAGCTTGCCGAAATTGGATACGCAGGCGTATTTCCGCGCTATCATGCCGTCGAAAATGTCCGTCACACAGGCGGTGATAAACAGCCCCGCCGCCCAATAGTTCCATCCCTCAAAGCCTATATAGTATATAACGACTATGACCGGCACAAATAATATGCGTATGATCGTCAGCCAGTTAGGCAGCTTGCTCATAAGGTCTCTCCCATCAGATCGTATTCGTCCGCGTCGGTTATCCTGACCTCGCAGTAATCCCCTATCGTCAGTGTCTTATCCGTTCTTATATAAAGCTTTCCGTCTATATCCGGTGAGTCCGCATACGTACGCGCGGAATAGCCCTCGGTCAGCCTTTCCTCCACGAGCGCGGTTACGGTGCGCCCTATGCGCGCGCGGTTCAGCTCGAGCGATATGGGCGCCTGCAGCTCCATTATAGCGTCCGCCCTCGCCTTTTTAATGCGCGCGGGCAGCTGCGGACGCATATCCGCCGCCGGCGTGCCGTCCTCGGGAGAAAATGCAAAGACCCCTAATTTATCAAAGCAAAGCTCTTTCACTCCCTGCTTTAAAATCTCGAAGTCCCGCTCTGTCTCTCCGGGAAAGCCTGTCATAAGCGTCGTCCTCAGCACAAAATCCGGATGCGCGGCGCGTACGCGCGCCACCGCGGCATAGGTCGACTCCCGGGTATTATGCCTGTGCATGCGCATGAGCACGTCGTCGGAAAGATGCTGTATGGGCATGTCTATGTACTTGACTATGTTGTCGTGCTCGGCCATGCATTCCAAAAGCCCGTCGGTGACGCCGTCGGGATATGCGTATAAGAGCCTCAGCCAGCGCACGCCCTCTATCGCGGAGAGCCTATCCAAAAGCTCCCTTATCATAGGCCTGCCGTATGCGTCGCGTCCGTATACCGTCGTATCCTGCGCCACGAGCACTATCTCGCTGACTCCCTTTTTAACAAGGTGTTCTGCCTCGCGCTCTATGTCCTCCATGAGCCTGCTTCTGAGCCCACCGCGTATATACGGTATCGCGCAGTACGCGCAGCGGTTGTCGCAGCCCTCGGATATGCGCAGATACGCCTGATAAAACGGCGTCGTGAGCCTGCGCTCCGTATAATCCGGCTCCGCCTTGAAGCCGGTGAAGCTCGCAAACCTCCGTCCGCTGTCTATAGCCGATATTGCTTCGGCAATACCGTCATAGGCATACATGCCCAAAAAAGCGTCGACCTCCGGCATTGCGTCGGCGAGCTCCTCACGGTATCTTTCCGAAAGGCAGCCCGTTACGATAAGGCCCTTCAATCGTCCGGTCTTTTTATACTGCGCCATTTCGAGCACGGTATTTATGGACTCCTGCTTTGCCGACTCTATAAAGCCGCAGGTGTTGACTATTATTATATCGGCGTCCGCAGGATCCGGCGTAAAGACCGAGTCCTTGAGCGCGCCCATCATGAGCTCGGTATCCACCCTGTTCTTCGGGCAGCCGAGCGAGACAAAGCCTATTTTATTCATCGTAATCACCGAAAACGGTATCCTCGTCCTCTCCGCACATATTGATGTAATCCTCCCGGGTGATAAGAAGCTGCCGCGGCTTGCTTCCGTCGGCAGGGCCGACCACTCCCAGGGATTCAAGCTCGTCCACCAAGCGGGACGCACGCGCATAACCCACTCTGAGCCTGCGCTGCAGCATCGACGCCGAGACGCCGTCATAATCCACGGCGGTCTTTATCGCCTGCTTCGTCAGCTCGTCCTCAAAGCCGCCGTCGTCAGCGCTTTCGTTCTGCATAGGTTTGTTCTTCTTGCCCGACTGCTTCGCCAGCTTTTCTATCTCGCTTTCGAGGCCTTCGTCATAATGAGCGCTCTCGTTGCCCTTTAAAAAGGCCACAACGCGCTCTATCTCCTCGTCGGATATCCAGCAGCCCTGTACTCTTATGGGCTTGTTCATGCCTATCGGTCGGAAGAGCATATCGCCGTTCCCGAGCAGCGTTTCCGCGCCCATGGCGTCCATTATAATGCGGCTCTCGAGCGGGCTGCCCACCGTCAGCGCAATGCGCGAGGGTACGTTCGCCTTTATCATGCCGGTAAAAATGTTCGCTCTCGGGCTCTGCGTCGCGATTATAAGGTGTATCCCGCCCGCTCGCCCGAGCTGGGCGATTCGTATAACGGCGTCCTGCACCTCCTTGGAGCACTCCATCATGAGATCCGCAAACTCGTCGATTATGATAACGAGCTTGGGAAGCGGCGTCTCGCCCCTTGAGCGGATCACGTTGTTATGCGTCTCTATCGTGCGCGTGCCTGTGGAGTTCATGATGTTATACCTGCTCATCATCTCGCACACCGCCCACGTCAGCGCGCCCGCAGCCTTCTCCGGCTCTGTCACGACCGGCGTTATAAGGTGGGGTATGCCGTTGTATTTCGCCATCTCCACGCCCCGCTTCGGGTCTATCATCATCATTTTGACCTCGTCGGGATGAGTGCGGTAAAGAAGGCTCATTATTACGGTATTCAGGCATACGCTTTTGCCCGAGCCGGTAGTGCCGGCCACGAGCAGATGCGGCATTTTTGAAAGGTCCGCAAATATGTTGTTGCCCATTATGTCCTTGCCGAGCGCAAACGACAGCTGACTCTTCTGATTCCTGAATTCTGCGGTGTCTATGAGATCCCGCGCGGTGACAAGCGCCGTCTCTTTGTTCGGCAGCTCTATTCCCACGGCGGCCTTGCCGGGTATAGGCGCTTCTATTCTCACGCTCGAAACGGCCAGATTCATCTTTATCTCGTCGGCCAGACTCACTATGCGGTTTATCTTGACTCCGCGGGCGGGCTGAAGCTCATACCGCGTGACCTTTGGCCCTCTCTCCGTGTTGACGACAGCCGCGGAAACTCCGAAGTTCTCAAGCGTCTGCTCAAGCAGCCGCGAGTTTGCCTCGGTCTCGTTCTTTGCGGCTCGCTGCATCGCCTGCGTAGTCTTATTCTTATTCAAAAGATCGATGGGCGGATAAGAATACTCCGCTTCCTTCGTCTCTGCGGACGCTATATCGGGCGTCCCGGTCTCACCGACAGCAGCAGTCCCCTTAGAGGGCTTTGCCTGCCTTATCGCGGCAGCCGATCTTGACGCTCTTTCGACCGTTCCCATGTAATCGCTTTCGGCCTCAGGGGCTCCGTCGTACTGTTCCTCCGCATCTTCCTGCGGCAGTATCTCGTCCTCGAGCGGACGGACCGGGGCAAACGGGTATTCATGTACAGGCGAAAACGGCGAGCTCGCAGCAGCGCCCATGCCCGGCGTCACGCGCTGCGGAGACACGTCGGGGACGTCGAGCCGGCAGGACGCCTTCTTTCTCGTCTTGCCCTCCATTTTTCCGGTAAGGTCCTGCCCTATTATCTTAAGCCCGGGCGTACGCTCAGGCTCCGGTCTTATCTCCTTTACCGGGACGCGCACAGGCACCGGCTCGGGTTCTGCGACGGGGCGCTCCTTTATGGGCTTTGGTATTATCGGCTTCTCATTTTGCAGATCGAGCTCGCTGTATGAGAGCGTTATCTTTTCTATTTTGTTCCGTCCGGTCTTTTTGCCGCGCGCGGGAGGCACATAGTCGCCACTGTCCTCGGTATCGTATACGTTGCGTACAGAAAACCCTTCATCCTCATTGCTGTCCGGAAGCTCCGGCTCCCGCCATTCGGGCTGCTCGTACTCGTAATCAGTAAACGGAGGCTCGTCCTCGTCCACATACACATCCTTGCTCCGTCTGTTCTCGAGCGTCCTCTTGACGCTGCCGTATACGCTCGCGCCCGTTTTTTTCAGGGATATGCCGAACACGATAATGACCGCTATGATAATGACCGCCGCCAATATACACACACAGCCCGCCGTACCCAATACGGCATTGAGCGGCCAGCTCAGTATCGATCCGAGCGCGCCCGCGCCTATTCTTTGCTCATAGCCCGCCTTATAGCTGTCCGCGATAAATCGCCAATAGCTCCCGTTCGCAAAATCGAGCTTGCCCGAGTAGCATATGTGGATTATGCTCAGCATCGCGACAAAGCCGAGCACGCACATCACCAGCCGTATCACGCGGTCGGACAGCTTTTCAAAGATTATCGAAAGCACGCCTGCGGCGACGAGCAGCACGGGTGCGGCATAGCCTGCTATGCCGAAGAATCCGAGTATAAATAGCCTGAGACGCACGATTATCCATGCGCCGATATTCGTATAAGCGGCAAGCGCAAAAAGACATCCGAGACAAATCAGCGCCACTCCGACGATCTCGTTCGTGCAGCTCTTTTTCTCGGGTGTCTTTCCCCGATCCGTTTTTTTACTTGTCGATTTTGTACTTCTGCCCGACGAGACAGCGGAGCTTCTTCCGGCGCCCGTCTTCTTTTTTGTCATACAGCTCTCCCGTTGTCCTTACACACTTGTGGATCCATATATTTATATACCGTATAAAGCATCGCGATAATGTCCGGCCTTTGTTATTATACCATATACCGACCGACATTGCTAATTAATTAATGGTCGTATTTGCACGGATAATGCACAGCTTCGTTTTAAGTAAATAAATCGCGGCGGCGTCCGGTACCTCCGAATGCTGCCGCGATCCTTATATACGCGCGTCGCTTTCAGTCCTTAAGCCTGAGCACGGCGCATGTTCTTTTTAAAGCCTATCTGAAGTCTACCGATACCTCGTTTATACTCGTATCCTGTGTCCAGTCGGCCTTTACAGTCCATACGAGACTGTTCGTGTATCCGAAATCGGATGCGACGTCCGCCGTAAGGGTCTTAAGCGAATTCATTCTCTCCTTCATGGACGCGGTATCCGAGCTCGAAAGAGACTTGAAGGCGGTATTATACGCCTCGTTGGTCTTGTCATAGGCGGATACGAGCTTGTCGTACTGAGTCTTCTGCGAATCCGTCATGGACGTCTTTTCCGCAAACTTGATGACCTCGTCCGCAGTAGCCATATATCTTATGCAGGAGAAGCCGTTGTCATAGAGCCAGTTGCCGTGATCGAAGGATCTGCACTCCAAGGCGGGAACGTCCACGCCGTATACCTGCTTTATGAGCGCCTGTCTGTTAGCCTGATCGGTATAGCAGAAGGCCCATCCGCCGACGGATATGTTCATATATCCCCACATTGAATACTGACCGATAGAGCTTGCGTCCACGTTGGCCGCCTGTGTGCAGAGGGCAAGCGTCTGCTCGCTGGTCGCGTTGGTATAGAGTCCCTTGTTGACCGCGCTCAGCACGTCGGGAAGCTTTCTTAACATGTTCTTGTCCTTGAGCTTGGAGAAGATAGCGACAGCCATTCTCTTCTGTCTGTCGACTCTGCCCTTATCCGTCGCGTTGACGGTCGCATTCTTTCTGGCGCGGATATAGTCCATGACTCCGTCTCCGTCGAGATGCTGTCTGCCCTTCTGGTATACGTTGCCGCTCTGGCCCTGATATGCCATGTCGACGTCAAAGTCCACGCCGCCGAGGGCGTCTACTATCTCTACGACCGCGGAAAACTCGACCGCGTAATAGTAGTCGATCGAAACGCCGCCTAAAACGCTCGAGAGGGTCTCGGAAACCTTTTTAAAGCCCGCTCCGTCCGAGGCGTCCTTGCCGCCGCCCGCGTTGAGCGCGGCGTTTGCCTTGTAAAAGCCCTTTACTCCGGGTATCGTCGTGAACGTATCTCTGGGTATCGATATGAGGTCTATCGTGTTCTTGTCCATATTGATGGCTACCACCATCATAGCGTCGGTATGCTGGTCTCCGCCGTCCGTCGCATAGGGCTTGTACGTTGCGTCAACGCCCAAAAGCGCTATATTGATTATGTAATCGGTTATCTTATTATCCTCTGAATTTGTGGAGATCACGTTTCCATCCGCATCCTGCGTTGTTCCGTCAGAACCCACCGTGCCCAGCACCGCACCCTGAAGGTCCGCTTTATCGATTATCATATCCGGCATTATCACCATTCTGTAAACGAGAATGCCTGCGATCACTACGACGAGCAGCAATGCCGCAAGCGATATCAAAAGCACAAGCTTCTTTTTCTTATTACCGTCAGAATTATTACGTCTCATATATTCTCTTCCGTTGTCCTTTTGCCTGTTCATACAAACCTCGCTAATATTGTTTTATAACGATGCGGTCCTTGCCCCACCGTATGTATGCCGCGCGTTGCTCACACAAATCGTGCGTTTTTCTGCGCTTTACCGAGAATAGGGTTTTGCGCATATCCTGTCCTATATTACTATTTTTCTTCATCATAGTAAACAGAAAAATTTGGATAATTACCGTTTATTTACAAATTGAGCAAATTTTCCCCCGCAGACCTGCGTTTCTTTCTTTATATGCTTCCGGCCTACAGCGCAAAATTAAATATATGTTAACACTCGGCGGTATACAAATACAACATAAAATGTTAGAATTTCCAGTATGAAATATGCTTTACGATAGGAAAAACAGCAAATAATGAAACTTTTCAAAACCGAAGACAGGCTTCTAAAGGCCGCAAGAAAGCAGGCGGACGCCGCCGAGGCGCTGCGCGATAAGTTCATGGCCATGAGCAACGACGAGCTCAGGAGCAAGACCGACGAATTTCGCGCAAGATACCGCGAGACCGGGGACCTCGACGCACTGCTCCCCGAGGTGTTTGCACAGGTCAGAGAGGCTTCGAGACGCGTGCTCGGCATGGAGCACTTCTATGTTCAGCTGCTCGGAGGAATAATACTTCACCGCGGAAACATCGCGGAGATGAAGACCGGCGAGGGCAAAACGCTCGTCGCAACACTGCCGGCATGCTTAAACGCGCTCACCGGCAACGGCGTGCACATCGTCACCGTAAACGACTACCTTGCAAAGCGCGACAGCGAATGGATGGGAAAGCTGTATAACTTTCTCGGCTTTTCGGTCGGCCTCGTCACGCGCGAGGTGGAGCCCTCCGCGAAGAAAGCGGCCTACGAATGCGACATAGTCTATGCCACGAACAACGAGCTCGGCTTTGACTATCTGCGCGACAATATGGCTATATATAAGGAACGTCTCGTGCAGCGCGAGCTCAACTACGCGATCGTTGACGAGGTGGACTCTATACTCATAGACGAGGCCAGGACCCCGCTCATAATCTCCGGCCAGGGGGATAAGAGCACGGAGCTATACGGCCTTGCACAGCGCTTTGTAAAGACGCTCATAAACGACGAGCATTATATAGTGGACGAAAAGGCGCGCACCGTCAACCTCACAGAGAGCGGCGTCGCCATGGCAGAGCGGTTCTTTAACGTCGAGAATTTCAGCGACCTTGAGAACACCGAGCTCAATCACCACGTCAATCAGGCGCTCAAGGCCAATTATATAATGAGACGGGACATAGACTATATCGTCAACAACGGCGAGGTCCTTATAGTCGACGAGTTCACCGGCCGTCTCATGGTCGGAAGGCGCTATTCCGAGGGTCTGCATCAGGCAATAGAGGCAAAGGAGGGCGTGGAGGTGCTGCGCGAGTCCAAGACGCTCGCCACGATAACCTTCCAGAACTTCTTCCGCATGTATAAAAAGCTCTCGGGCATGACCGGCACCGCAAAGACCGAGGAGCCCGAGCTTCAGGGCATATACAATCTGCCCGTCGTGGAGATCCCCACGCACATGCCCATGATACGCAAGGCGCTGAACGACCGTATATTTTCCACCACCGCCGCCAAATTCAGCGCGGCAGTCGACGAGATAGTGGAGATAAACTTCCGCCACCAGCCCGTGCTCGTCGGCACTATAAGCGTGGAAAACAGCGAGCTTTTGTCCTCCATGCTCAAAAAGCGAGGCGTAAAGCACGAGGTACTGAACGCCAAGCACCATGAAAAAGAGGCCAAGATAGTCGCTCAGGCCGGCAAGCTCGACGCGGTCACAATAGCCACCAACATGGCCGGCAGAGGCACGGATATACTTTTGGGCGGCAATCCGGACTTTTTGGCAAGACAGGAGATGCAGAAGCTCGAATATACCGAGGACATGATACTTAACGCCGTATCCCACGCCCCCACCGATGACGAAGAGATACTTGCGGCGCGCGCGATATATGCCGAGTATACCGACCGGGTCGAGCCTTTTGGTCTCGAT
>CAYVOZ010000024.1:20391-22434 GCA_964453325.1 uncultured Christensenellaceae bacterium
ACGTATTCGATCGGGACTTCGCCCTTCGTGCCGACGCCGAGCACGAAAAGGTCGTGGAGGCGGGCGGACTGTTCATTTTAGGCACGGAGCGTCACGAATCCCGCCGTATAGACAATCAGCTCTCCGGCCGAAGCGGACGTCAGGGCGACCTGGGAGCCTCGCGGTTCTATATATCCTTTGAGGACGATCTAATGCGCCTGTTCGGCGGCGAGCGCGTAAAGGCGCTTCTTGACCGTATAAGCGGCAGCGAAGAGATAACGATAGAATACGGCATGATGACGTCACAGATCGAAAAGGCGCAGAAGCGCATCGAGTCGAGAAACTTTGAGACGAGAAGCCGCGTGCTCAAATACGACGACGTCATGAACACCCAGCGTCAGGTGATATACTCTCAGCGCAGACGAGTCCTCATGGGAGAGGACATCAGCGAGAGCATACAGGGCATGATAGACACCGTGACGGGAGCCATTGCGGACGAGCACTGCCCCGGTAATCTCTATCCCGAGGAATGGGATATGCGCGCGCTTCTGACCGCTCTTTCGGATGTGATACCAGACGAGAACGGCGATCCGTTTGCCGGGATCGATATATCGCATATCTCCGCAAAGGAGGCAAAGGAGCGCATAACCGAATACGCTCACGAGAAGTATGCCGCAAAGGAAGCGGAGATAACCGCCATGGGCGGCAGCATGCGCGAGGCGGAGCGCATATTCCTGCTGCGCACCGTGGACGAAAAATGGATGGATCACATTGACGACATGGATCAGCTGCGTCAGGGCATAGGCCTGCGCGCATACGGTCAGACCGACCCGGTCGTCGCATATAAAAAAGAGGGCTTCGACATGTTTGAAGCGCTCATAGACTCCATTACCACGGACACCGTAAAGCGGCTCTACCGACTCACCGTAACGAGCAAGGTGGAGCGCAAGGAGGTGGCAAAGCCCACCGCCGCGCTGCACGGAGACTCCCCCGTGAAAAAGACCGTAAAGCGCACCGCGCCCAAGGTCGGGCGCAACGACCCATGCCCGTGCGGCAGCGGACTCAAGTACAAAAATTGCTGCGGCAAGAACGCATAGGATTGACACGGCGGGCGAACGCATAGTATGCTTTAGGCTGTGGCGCGGCTTTTCACGGTAAAAGCCTCCTCACCCGGCCGCCGCTCTGCGGCAAAAATATGAAACGAAATCTATTAAAGGTGGTGATTTTTCGGCATGATCATATTGGACGATCAGAAGGCTCTTTTGCAGGAGGCCTCCAAAATGTTGAAAGAGGCAGGTGATTCACTTTGACCTGCCTAAAATGAAGGCGGATCTCGGTGAATACAAAAAACAGCTCGAGGATCCCGCGGTCTGGTCGGACGCGGCGGCTTCGGCTGAAATAAACAAAAAGGTAAAGCCCATAGAGGCAAAGCTCGCGGTCTGCGAGGAGCTTTCCACCGCGCTTGACGATGCGTATACGCTCATAGAGCTCGCCGAGGAGGAGGACGATGACAGCCTCGAGGCGGAGATAAACGAGACCGTGGAGAACGTCAAAAAGCGCGTCGAGGCTCTGAGGCTCTCGGCTTTGCTCTCCGGCAAATACGACTCCAACAACGCCATACTCTCGCTGCACGCGGGCGCGGGCGGCACGGAGGCGCAGGACTGGACGAGCATGCTTTATCGCATGTATCTGCACTGGGCGGAGAACCACAAATACTCCGTAAAGGTGCTCGACTATCTCGACGGCGAAGAGGCCGGCATAAAGAGCGTCACGTTCATGGTAGAGGGCTTAAACGCTTACGGCTACCTTAAGGCGGAAAAGGGTGTGCACAGGCTTGTGCGCATATCCCCCTTCGACTCCTCAGCAAGGCGTCATACCTCGTTTGCGTCTCTCGACGTAATGCCCGAGATAGCGGCGGACGACGCGGATATAGAGATACCCCCCGAGGAGATACAGATGGACGTATACCGCTCCTCAGGCGCGGGCGGTCAGAAGGTCAACAAGACCTCGTCCGCCGTCCGGCTCACGCACATACCCACGGGCATCGTAGTGCAGTGCCAGACA
>CAYVOZ010000025.1:0-14437 GCA_964453325.1 uncultured Christensenellaceae bacterium
ATAGCCCTCGTACTTTATGCCGGTGACCACCTGGGCGATAATGTCCTCGTCGAGCTCCGGCGCCTCCGTAACGGCGGTAAGGTCGGAATACTCCACTCCCGGACGCTTTAGCAGCTCCGCCGCGGTGAGCCCGCGCGACGAGGGCTCCTGCCCCTTGCCCGTGAGCACCGCGTTAAGCCCCTCGGAAAGCGGGATATGCGTATGCGCAAGCCTCCTGCGCTCGCGCGCGACCGCCTCGGCTTTATACATATATCTGTCATACCGCGCGTCGGATACGAGCCCTGCGCGGCGGCCCGTCTCCGTCAGCCTCTCGTCCGCGTTGTCCTGCCGCAGAAGCAGCCTGTATTCCGCGCGGGAGGTCATCATTCTGTAGGGCTCCCTTGTGCCCTTTGTCACGAGATCGTCTATCAGCACGCCCGTATAGGCCTCGTCGCGCCCGAGTATGACCGGGGGCTTATCCGCGACATAGAGCGCGGCGTTCATGCCCGCGATTATGCCCTGCGCCGCGGCCTCCTCATAGCCGGAGGAGCCGTTTATCTGCCCCGCAGTGAAAAGTCCCTCTATATTCTTAGTCATGAGCGAGGGGCGAAGCTGCAATGGGTCTATGAGGTCGTATTCTATGGCATACGCCGTGCGCATGAAGCGCGCGTGCTCGAGCCCCGCGATGCTGTGATACACCTCTATCTGCACCTCCTCGGGGAGGCTCGACGACATGCCCTGCACATATATCTCGTTGGTATTCCTGCCCTCCGGCTCAAGAAAGAGCTGATGCCTTTCCTTGTCCGGAAATTTCACCACCTTGTCCTCTATGGACGGGCAGTAGCGCGGGCCGATGCCTTTTATGTTCCCGCTGTAGAGCGGGCTTCTGTGTATATTCCTGCGTATTATATCGTGCGTCTTTTCGTTCGTATACGTCAGATAGCACGGCAGCTGCTCTCGCACTATGCGCCCCGAAAGAAACGAAAAGGGTAGGCTGTCGTCGCCGTATTCCGGCGTCGTTTTTGAAAAGTCTATGCTGCGCCTGTCCACGCGCGCAGGCGTACCCGTCTTAAAGCGCAGCAGCGAAAAGCCCAGGTCGGCGAGTCCTTTTGAAAGACTGCCCGCGCCCATGAGCCCCGAGGGGCCGCTCTCCGTATAGCACTCGCCGGTTATGCATCTGCTTTTTAAATACACGCCCGTCGCGAGCACGACCGCACGCGCCCTGAGCCTTGCGCCGCAGGCCGTGAGCACCGCGGATATCCTGCCGCCGCTCTCCTCGAGCGCGACGGTCTCCGCCTGACGCACCTCGAGCCCGTCCGTGTTTTCGAGCACGCTCTTCATATGCGCCTGATACGCCTTTTTATCCGCCTGCGCGCGCAGCGACTGCACCGCGGGGCCTTTTCCCGTGTTGAGCGTCTTTATCTGCACATACGTCGCGTCCGCCGTCAGCGCCATCTGTCCGCCGAGAGCGTCTATCTCCCTCACCAAATGCCCCTTTGCCGTGCCGCCTATCGCCGGGTTGCACGCCATAAGCGCAATGCCGTCGAGGTTGAGCGTGAGCAGCAGCGTATGCCTGCCCATGCGCGCGGCGGCGAGAGCCGCCTCGCAGCCCGCGTGTCCCGCGCCCACGACTATGACGTCGTATGAACCGCCTTCGTAATACTCCATGCCGTCTCCTATTTGCCGAGACAGAATTTCTCGAATATCCTGTCTATAATGTCCTCTGTGAGAGCGCTGCCGGTTATCTCCCCGAGCGCGTTTCTCGCGTCCGCAAGGTCTATGGAGGCGCAGTCGAGCGGCGCGCCATCCGTTAACGCGTCGGCTGCGTCGGTGAGCGCCTCTGCCGCACGGCAAAGCGCCGTCCTCTGTCTCAGATTTGTCACCGTGACGCCCTCCATGCGCTGCTCGCTTATGCACAGTCTTTCAAACAGCCCGTCCAAAAGCGCGTCTATGCCCGAGCCGTCCTTCGCGCATATCTCCGTTATCTCAGTGCCGAAAAAGTCCTCCGCGTCGCTTTTATGCGTGCGCGCTATGTCGGTCTTATTGAGCACGACCATTACCTTTTTATCCGAAAGGCTGTCGAAAAGCGCTCTGTCCTCCTCCGAAAGCCGCTCCGATGCGTCTATGAGCAGCAGCACTATGCCCGCCTGCTCCACGGCGGCGTGCGAGCGCTCCACGCCCTGCCTTTCCGCGTCGTCGTCCGTCTCGCGTATGCCCGCCGTATCCGTGAAGCGCACGGGTATACTGCGCAGGTCGTAATACTCCGATACGGTGTCGCGCGTCGTGCCCGCCGTACCCGTTACTATGGAGCGCTGCTCGCCCAATATCGCGTTGAGCAGCGAGGATTTGCCCACGTTGGGTCTGCCCGCTATGGCTATGCTTATCCCCTCGCGCACGAGCCTGCCGCTCTCGTAGGTCGACGCAAGGCCGTTCGCCTCATCCGCGAGCCGTATTATCTCCGGCAGAGTGGAATATGCCTCGGACTCCGTGATATCCTCCTCCGGGTATTCGATGCCCGCCTCTATCGCGGCTATAACGTCCGTCAGGGCGTCCTGCATGGCGTTGACCTTATCTTTGAGATCGCCGCGCAGACTGCGCGCGGATATCCTCGCACCGCGCTCGGACAGCGAGCCTATGAGCTCCTGCACCGCCTCCGCCTGCGTTACGTCCATCTTGCCGTTAAGAAAGGCGCGCTTTGAAAATTCGCCCGGCTCCGCGAGCCGAGCTCCACTCCCTATGAGCGCGCGCATCGTCAGCGCCGCCGCCATCCTTCCGCCGTGACATTGCAGCTCGCAGACGTCCTCGCCCGTGTAGGAATTCGGCGCGGGAAAGTACACTCCCAAGGCCGTATCAACGAGCTCGCCTTCACCGTATATCTCTCCCAGGTACATCATACGCGGCGTATAATCCGGCGTCTTTTTCTTAAACACCGCATTCATGCATTTTAAAGCGTCCGCGCCGCTTATGCGTATTATCGCTATCCCCGCGTCGCCCGCCGCAGTCGCCGGGGCGCAAATGGTATCGTTCATAGTGTCCGTACCGTATGACCTTTCTAAAAAAGGGCTGTAACCGCCGCTACAACCCCATAAGTCAAATCGCTTTATTCCGGCCGGAGTCCGGCCCTTAAAATACGGCGACCGTCTGCCGCCGGTTACTTCTTCTTTCTTATGACCACGCGCCTGTAGGGCTCTTCACCCTCTGATATGGTCTCCACCTTTGGATGGTTCTGCAGCGTGGAGTGCAGCACACGCCGCTCATAAGGATTCATGGGCTCGAGCACTACGCGCTTGCCGGTCTTTGCCACCTTGCCCGCTATACGGTTCGCGAGCTTTACGAGCGTCTCCTCGCGCTTTGCGCGATAGTTCTCAGTATCCACTATTACGCGTCTGTATTCATCGGAGCCCTTGTTCACGACGAGGCTCGTCAGATACTGAAGCGCGTCGAGTGTTTCTCCGCGTCTGCCTATGAGCACGCCGGTCGAATCTCCCGTGAGGTCTATCCTCAGGGCGTCCTCGGTCTCCTCGGACGTCGCCACGGCGGGGACTCCCATGTGCTTGAACACCGTGTTCAAGAATATCTCCGCATCCGAGCCGCCCGCGACCTTTTCTGACATCCTCACGACCGCGCTCTTGCCGAGTCCCAAAAAGCCCTTTGTACCTTCGGTCACGACCTCGATATCGACTCTGTCTATGCTCAATCCGAGCTCGTTGAGGCCGTTCATGATGGCTTCATCAACGGTCTTGCCTTTATACTCCTTCTTTTTCAGTTCACTCATGTTACCCTCTTTTCTGTTAAACGACGTCAGCACCGTGCGTCCCCGTCCGCATGCCTCTTACGGCGGCGGCCGTTCCCGCGCGCACTCCCGTGCGCCGTCCGGCATCCTGCGGAACCCGGGACAAGCTCTGTCCGATCTGTTTTTATGGCGTTACCTGATGTCGTCTGTAGTCACTACTTTTTTCTTGCTCTTGGCGTATGCCGTATACAGGAAATGCACCGCCATTGCGAATACGTTGGATATAGTCCAGTAAAGCGCGAAGCAGGAGTTTGTGGTTATACATATATAGGCCGAGAACAGCGGGAAGAAGTACATCATCATCTTTCCTCCCGGCTGCTGCGACGCAGACGGAGTTGTCTTTGTCGTCAGCCACTGCTGCAAAAACAGGGTGCCGCCCGCAATGATGGGCAGTCCGTACCAGCCGTTATTTCTGCCGATAAGGTTGTTGGCGGCAACAATGCCGTCGGTGAGCTTGGTATATACCGACACAGCCTGCGTATTCATAGTCATGAGCCCGTCCGCATAGGTCAGAAGCCCGTTCTGCTTAAGCATATAAAGCATCTGGGGACTGACGTTTGCAGAGTTCTGGTTTAAGAACGTCAGAAAGTTCTGCGCCGTGGGCATTATGGCCACATGGCCGGCGTCTGGCTGATAGATGTTGTTTATCCATAAAAGCTTCGGCAGCTCGACCGTGGAGGCTCCTTTAAAAGCGCCCTGCAGCATCATGGATATAGTCTGCTCGGTGACGATGGCCCGGAGGGCTCCGTAAAAGGCGAACAGGAACACCATCGATATGAGCATGGGCAGACAGCCCGCAGAGGGCTTTATTCCGTGCTCCTTATAATACTCCTGCACCTTTTTGTTGGCCTGGTCGGGGTTGTTTGCGTATCTTTTCTTTATGCCCTCCACGTCCGCCGTGGCGAGCTGCATGCGCATCGAGGACCTTCTCTGCATGAGATCGAGCGGCATCAGCACGAGCTTTAACGCTATGGTAACTAAAATGATAACGAGGGAGTAATCCTGTATCCAGGAAAACACCCAGCGCATCGCTATCAAAAGTCCGTCGGCTATTATATTATCGCTTAAAAAGCTCAAATCGTTTCTCCTTTAATGTTTTGCCGTCCGTTACGGCACGGGGTCATACCCGCCCTTGCAAAAGGGGTTGCATCTCAATATACGCCAAAAGGCCAGAGCTCCGCCCTTTAAGGCTCCGTATTTGCCTATTGCCTGCACGGCGTATTCCGAGCAGGTGGGCGTAAAGCGGCAGGCGCGGGGAAGGTACGGCGATATCGCTTGCTTATAAAATTTTATCAAGCCTATCATTACGGTCTTCATACCGTGCCTGTCCCGTCCGTAAGCGCCGCCTTTTTCAGCAGATAGTACATATCTCTTTTTATCTCGGAGAATCCCGCCTCCGCGATAGGCGCTCTTGCCAAAAAAATAAGATTCGTGTTTGGCCTTACATCGGCCATATATACACGAAACGCCTCTTTTAAACGGCGTCTCGTCCGATTTCTTACCACGCTTTTCCCGACCTTCTTGCTGACGGAAAAGCCCGCGCGCACACCCCCGTATTTACGGGGAAGATATATGAGTACCATGAGCCTGGTTGCGCAGGACCGTCCTCTTGAATAAACAAGTCCGAATTCTTTGTTCTTCTTTAGAGTGGTCAGCTGCATTGGCAAAGTGCTCTCTTTTCCGCGTCATGAGCATTATGACGCTGACCGCAGGCTATGCCTGCGGCGTCCGGTAGAATGTTAAACGGTGAGCTGCTTTCTGCCCTTTGCGCGTCTTCTCTTGAGCACGTTGCGGCCGTTCTTCTTCTTCATTCTCTCTCTGAAGCCGTGCACCTTGCTTCTCTGTCTCTTCTTCGGCTGGTAAGTCTGTTTCATCCTGTTCACACCTCATATATTTTAATTCAGCCCTTTTATGAGCCTCGTTTTGGCGATAAAAAGACGAATATATTATAATGAAATCCCGGAGCCCTGTCAACAATTATAAAAGCGGGTTTTGAGAGGGGGAGCGCTGCCCGTTTGGCATTTTATGTCCGGCGTCGCTTCTCACGTTATATGAGAAGCATATCACTCATTGGACACGGCCTCCAGTATGTCTTCGCCCGTGACAAGCGTTATCTTTTCTTCCCCGGTATCACCGAAAATATCGGTATCGTGTTTGCCGACGCCCTCATAAACATGATAATAGACTGTCACACCGCTTCCGTCGGCGCTAAACACGTCAAAAGCAAGGCCGCTGCCGTCACAGACCGAAAACCCATTTGCATCGGTCAGCTTTATGTTGTATTTATCGGCCTCGTTTTCATTATATATCCCCGTATACGGTATCAATGCCACTATGTATTTATCCGCTGTTGCGTCCTTGCAGACATACGCTGCCCATAAATATTCCGTCGCATTGTTATTGATCGTATATGCTTTAAACACGGCGTTTGAATAATCGCCTTCGCTGCAATACGCGAGCCTGATGTTTCTTAACTGTCCGCCGAGGCTGTATGCTCCGATCAAAAAGCCGTCTGCTTCGGCATACTCCCATGTCGCCTTTCTGTCCCCGTAAAAGTCGATGCTCTCTTTGTTCAGAGCATAGTCGGGAGTGCCTGCATCATATCTGTTCACCGCACCGTTATATATCCATCTGTATATCTGTGCTCCGCCTAAAACAATTATCATAAGCGAAACTATCATTCCCAGAATTATGAGCAGGATCCTTCGCCCTGTATTATTTCGCTTTATTTGCAGCATTTCTCTGAATCTCCTTTAGGGTCCTCGATCCGCCGGGCACTGTTATTTGGTATTCATCATACCTCTTATGGCACGTTCAATACTGTCTGCTCCGACCGCAAGCTCGCGCTTACCCGAATACTCCGCATAAACGTCCGTTATAGCTTCCTTTTCACCGTAAACACAATAGTAAAGAACGCCATCACCGTTCGGAGCTTTAATTTTTGTATACTCGTTTCCGTTGCTGTCTGTCAGGCGAAGCTTATCAGTGTCAAGCTCTCCCAAATACATCGTTAATGGGTCCTTGCCTTTAAACAGTTTATCGCTGCGCGGAGCAAAAACAACGAGCTTTTCTTTGGTTATGCCGTTCTCATATGCGCCCCCGCCGTCAAAAAAACGGCGCGGCGCATCGGGTATTTCATGCGTTCCGTAATAAAACTCATATTTGTCGCCGTTCTTTGCGGCAACACGAAAATACCCGACTTTGTCATCCTCATAGCAGTATGCGCAAACCAAAAAACTATCCGTCTCGCTGTAAAACCACTCGGCGTCGACGCCCACCTCATGGTCTACCCGCTGCTCAGCCATGGCATACTCGGGTGTTCCCGCCTCATACCCGCTCAGGGCATTGTTTCTTTTGATTCTATTGACCAGTACATAAACAACGGACTGCGTTATCAGTACCCCTGCAATGATGAGCAGAATAATATGCTTTCTTTTCAGCTTTATTTCTCTTATTCTTTTCACGCTGTGCCTCCTGATGCAGTCTCCTGCCAAATGCATTCGGCCCGATCATAATATATCTTTGACCCGATTATAGCATACGCCCTTATACTTGAACAGGGGCTGCCGGCCGCAGTGCGAGGACATGGACATATAGAAGTTTCTTCACAGAAAAAAAAATCGGGCGGCTCCGGATCTCTCCGGAGCCGCCTTCATAGAGGAAAAATGAAACGGGAAACTTTCCGCCGGCTCATCACCGGCTTCTGTCGTTATTATTGCCGTTTCTCCCCGTGCTATACATCGAAACAAAAAACAAATCAAATAGTCAGCGCTATGCCTTCTTGCGCTTTGCCGTCTTGGGCGCGGTAAAAAACTGTATAAGGCAGCCCGCCACCGTAAACGCAAGCGTGGCTATGATCATCCATGTGCTGTGCGCGGCATAAAAGCTCTCCACCGCTCCCGTCAGAGTCGACAGAGTTACCGAGCGGCTGAAGCCGAATACGACATAGCCGAGATACATGACTATCGCCGAGGCTCCCGTAAAGGACGTGGATATTATCATGAGAGCGCGGCGGAATATCACAGCCAGCACGCCGAACAGTATTGCGGCGACGCACATTGCCACTATAACGCCCACATAGGCAACGGACCATCCGCAGAGCCCGCACACGACCAGCGCCAGCCCGCCTCCGAAGCACGCGCCCGTCACGAATATTCCGAGAACGTACAGGAAGAACATCAAAAGGCCCACGACGACGCCGGCGGCGACAGACACGAGTATGGCGAGCAGCGTCGTCATCAGCGGCGCAACTATGATATACGTCACGAGAGCGCCTATCAGAAAGCCGAGCACAAACAGCAGCTTGCGCAGATACTTGTACCCGAAGAAGCAGAACATTATGCCGAATATCCCCGCAAGAACGCAGTATATGATAGATAAAACCAAATCAATTCCCTCCTTAATATAGCGATCCCAAGGCCTGCATCGTTTATGCTCCGATTATACACCGAAAAGCGGTTACAGTAAACACAGGCATTTCGCTATAGCCCCTCCGCACATCGAAAACAGTCATGCTTTTCTTTTTTCTCTTTTTTCGTCGGAAACAGGCTATTGCAGCGCAACGATGCGCGACATCGCGTGTATAAGGTCATAGCCGTCCCATATCACGCCTATGTCCATAGCGCTCCCTATCGGCACTATTCTGTCTATGCCGCGCAGCCTGCCGTCCGTTACCACGCTCCGCAGCTTTTCAGGGTCAACGCCGTAATAGCAGAGCGTCTGAAATTTGTCGAGCCCGACGAGTTTCACAATATAGATACCGATAGAATAGAAAGCTGTATCAGACCGGACACGAAGGCGGTTTTATCAGTCAACCTTTACGAACAGGCCTGCAAAATGGACGCCCTCCGGGAGCTCTGCGGCAGACGCGGGCTGTATCTGGTGGAGGATTCCGTGCTCCTTGTACCGGCAAACACTCACTACGACCCGGACGAATATATAAGGGATCTGCATGAATACTATGAACTTATCTCTAAAAACTTCTGAACGCCCGCGTATGCTGTGGATAGATCGCATCATCGCAGCCGGTCCAAATAGTGTTGCGCAAACCGAATACACTGTTCGGACTGTCGCAGCCCTGCATATGATTCTTTAATACAGACAGCTTGAATAACCTTTCAGATCCCGCAGAAATCCGTTCGCGTTTCAGTCCGTCCCGCCCGCCTTTTTCGCGCGTTTTAATTTTGAAAGCAGACCCTTTATCATACCGAAGCCCGTAACAAAGGTCTCTTTAAAGGAGCTTCTGACAAATATGAGGCATATCCCGCACGCAAACGCTATATATGCGGCAAAGCCGACGAGAGGCTCGAGAAGCATGCCCGCCGCGATATAGCCCGCTATGCCGAGCACGAGTACCGTGTTCTCCCGCCAACCGAAGCGTATCTCGGGAATGCTGAACCAGCATATGATATACCAGCTCGCAACGGAGAGCAGCGTGCCTATCGCTATGCCCTCTATGGAGCGCATTATGAGATAGAAGATAACGTTATAGACCGCGCCCAGTATCAGCACGATCATGAGCTGCTTGAAGTATTTGCCCTGCTGCTTTCTCGCCTTATACATATTGACGTATACGCTTTGTATGATAAGGTATATAAGCTGAGTCGCAAAAAGTATGAACAGCACGTTCATGGCATCCGAATACTTATCGATAAATGTAAATACGACGAGCTCTATTATAAACGCGGAGGATATCATGAATAAGCCGCATATCATGCTCATTCCCTTTATCCTCTTAATCTTGTCGTTGTCCGGCGTTTTGCACAGATAGTTATACAGAGCCGTGGTGAGCGGTATCATCATCTGCGTCAGTATAGTCTGCATATTGACCGCAAACGAGTAGTATGCAAAATACACCGATGCGAACAGGAATTTTACGAACCACCTGTCTATGCCGGTCAGCAGTATCGTCGCAAAGTTTCCGAGCATGAGCACCACGCCGCTCTTGGTGTCCGCCGCAAATTCCTTTATGTCCGGCTTCGGCTTGAATCTGTAGCCCAGCAGCCGCTTTGCGTCTATCTCCACCATCACCCATATCACGAGCATATTTGCCAGATAGACGAGCGTATAGAATATGTAATTGTCCGTTTTGAACACGAAAAGCAGCAGCAAATAGGATATCAGAGTGATGAACGTACGGACGTTTATCACCTTGCTGTATCTTGAATACTCCCCCGTCGCCTGATACAGGTTTTTATACAGCGTTGCGGAGTTTTCGGGAATAAGGCATAATGCGAATACGAGCACCACCGGGCTCTTCATTATCCACGATGCGGCTAAAAAGCATACGGAGAGCGCCGCCTGCAAAAGGTATATGTTCGAGCGCATTTTGCCGAGCGCGGACGACGTTATGTCGCGCATATGCTTTCCGCCGTACTTTATATAAATGCCGTCAAGATATCCTAAATGCAGCACTCCGATGTAGCTTATACACAGTGAAAACGTTTTAAACTCGGCATATGAGTCTGTCGAAAGGTATTTTGGCAGAAAAAAGCCGGATACAAAGCTGACCACAACGCTCAGAGCATTCGCTATGAATATGTATACTATGCCTTTTTTAAGGTTTTCTGTCGCCGACGGTCCTTCCGACGCGCGCGCCTTTGCAGCGCCTCTCTCTTCATTTTCCATATCGCTTATTGTACCATCACACTCCGCGCAGCACAATAAAACAGCTCAAATTATTCGTGCGCAAGCCCCGCGCGATAGCGGGCCATAGTAGCGCGGCGTCCGCGCCCGCCTCTATGGTCGATATTATGCTCTCCTCTGTCGGCCCGCCCGTGGCCATAACGGGCATTTTGGGATATGCGTCCTTTATGCGTTTCACTATGTCCGGGGTGTTGAGGGCTCCCGAAACGTTGAATATGTCCGCGCCCGCCTCCACGCGCGCGCGTATGTCCTCGTCCCTGGACACCACGGTCACGACGACGGGTATGTCGAGCATTTCCGACATCTCGGTAATGAGCGCATTATCTGTAGGCGAGTTCACAACTATGCCCATAGCTCCGCTGAACTCGGCGTCTATCGCCAGCTTTACCACGCGCTCGCCCTTTGTGAGCCCGCCGCCCACTCCCGTGAATACCGGCACGTCCGCCGCATTAAGTATGCACTGCGTTATTATTGGCTGCGGCGTAAACGGGTAGACCGCGAGCACGGCGTCCGCGTCCATGTTGCGTATTATCGCAACGTCCGTCGAGAATATGAGCGATTTTATGCGCTTGCCGAATATAAAAAGGCCGGGGGCGCGGCGGATTATCTCGGGTACGTTTACCATATAGCTGCGCAGCTGGCCTTTATAGGGCTCGGAATAATTCTTCATCTCTTCATTCCTCTCTTTTTTTCTCGTGTGGCGTTCTCAGTAGACTATAAGCACCTCGCTTCCGGCAGATACGTCCGGTTCAAGTCCCTCCGCGCCGAATATATGAAGTGCCTCGGAAGCGTTGTTTTCGTCTATATATACACTAAAGCCGCCCGCCTCAACCGGCGTCGTCAAAAACAGATCCGTTTCGGCGTTAAACGCCTCAAACAGCCTCTCTCCTGTCTCCGGAGAAACGTATAAGACCTCGGCATATCCGCGCACCGGACCCGCGCCCGTATCCGCAGCAGGCTCGTCCGCGGCCGATTCCTCGGCCATGGCGGGTTCCTCTGCCATCGGCGCCTCTTCCGCGGCGGATTCCTCCGTTACCTCGCCCGCTTCCGCCTCCGTTACCGAGGCTGCGGCGTCAAAGGTATCCGCAAACATCATAGCCTCATCGGCGGCTGAATTTTTCGCGCCCTGAGTTGACATGAACATCACGGAGACAACGCCCACCGTCACCACTGCCGCGGCAGCCGCGCATATGCCCGTTATACGCCTTATTCTCACGGAGCGCGCCTTCTTTATCGCGCGCGCCGTCGCCGTCTCGTCCGGCGTCCATGCCGCCGGCATGAGCGAGCGCATGAGCTCTCTCTGCTTTTTCAGATCGTCAAATATGCCTGCGCATTCCGCGCATCCGCAAAGGTGCTCCCTGAGCTCGTCCGTCATCGGCGAGCCTCCGTCAAGGTATTCATGTATAAGAATTTTTGCTCTTTCGCAGTCCATAGAGCGGCGTCCTTTGCTTTAATATATATTATTGACGAAATTAGTGAACAAAAGGTTCCGCCTGTATTAAATTTCTCTGAATATTTTTTTCAAAAGTGTTACGACCGATCCCGAACGCGCTCATTTAAGCGTCCGCAGCAGCGCATTGCACGCCCTGTTTACCGTGGAACGGACGGAAGAAAGACCTGCCTTTCTCCCGTTGACTTCGGCCTGTTGCTGTACTATATTACTCATGTAAAAAGGACCCGGCCCGGACATGCAAGGCATTTACGGCTGCTTAAAAACGGAGGTCAAAGGTGATAAAAACGGTAATTATTTCTTCAAGGGAGAATCCTCTGCATTCTCTCGAAAACGAGCTTAAAAAGCGCGGACATGACGCGACTGTCATTTTCCGCGAGGACGTGGGCAGCCTTGCGCTCATGCAGGCAAAGGCAGACGAGCTCGGCGCTCCGGACTGCCTCGTGATATCTGCGCTGTGCGACCGCTCTCTGGACGGGAAAAATCTCTATGAGCTGGAGCCCGACGAATATAAGAAATGGAAATACTATTCTCTGACACAGTTTTATGAGATAAACGCCGCGTTTGTAAAGAAAATGGCCGAAAACGGCGGCGGGAGGATACTCGGGATAATCTCCGGGGCGGGCGTTATACCGGCTAAAAAGCAGTGCATGAACGGCGGCGCGGGCGCGGCGCTTTATATGGGCATACAGTGCGTGAGCGAGGAATCCCACGAGGAGGGCATCTATGCCAACGTCGCGGCTGTAGGCGCAGCAGAGGACAACGATGATATCCGCCCCATGATAAACGACGCCGAAATGATGAAGCATGTACCGTCGGGTACGCTGCTCAAGCCCGAAAAAATAGCGGCAAAGCTCGCGGATATATTAGAGGGCACCGACGAGATGATGACCGGAAACGTTATCACGCTGGACGCGGGCTTTTCCTGCGCATATATGAGGGAGTGGTAAATAAATGCTTAAAACAGATCTGACCGGAAAGATCGCGCTCGTTACGGGTGCTGCGGGAGGCATAGGCAGCGGCATATCCCGGGCTCTCGCCGCCAACGGCGCGGTGGTATACCTCGCAGACCGCGATGAAGAGAGAGGCCTTGCTCTGGAAAAGGAATTAAACGACGCAGGCCTTAAGGCGTTTTTCGCAAAAGGAGACGTCTCCAGTGAGGACGACTGCAGAAGGACTATCGATAGAATGGTTTCCGAGTCCGGCGGCATAGATATACTCGTCAACAATGCGGGCGGAAATATAGAACTCGAAAGACGCGGCAAGGTACACGAATACTATTATGACGCGTGGCTCGAGACTATCGATAAGTGCATGGACGGCGGTTATTATATGCTGCACTTCGCCATACCCCATATGAAGCAGAGGGGCGGGCGTGTGATATACACCGGCTCTGTGACCGGCTACAGAATGGGGCTGCGAAATCAGTGCGCATACAACGTCGCAAAGGCGGCAATACACAACATGACCAGGTGCTCGGCTATAGAGCTCGCGCCCTATAAGATCACGGTCAATTCCGTGATACCCGGCACGACCTGGCATAAGAACTTCTACGATACTCTGCTTAAGGACCCCGGCATGAAGCCCAAATTCCTGTCTCACGTTCCGCTTTACGAGCCCAACTCTCCGGACGATATGGCGGAGGCTGTGCTTTACTTCGTATCAAAAGAGGCCGAGCGCACCACAGGCGTGCTTATGCCCGTAGACGGCGGCTGGTCCGCAGGCTATTGCAGAGGCTGAGTTTTTTCGGGCAAGGACGATACGCAAAAGACAGCCCAATATCATAGAATAACGCCCCGGGATCGAGTCTGCGCACTGTGCAGGCAGCATCCGGGGCGATTTTTATTGCGTATCCGTACATTTCTCTGTATATTGGCTGTTTTCGGCGGCTTGTCTATTCCTGCTGAATAAAGTATAATAATATTCGGTATTTACGGATACACACAGATTTTGCGGAGATGTGACAATGCTTGAGATAAAGGAAGTAACGAACAGACGGGATCTGAAAAAATTCATACAGTTCCAGAACGACCTGTATAAGGACGTCGAAAACTATGTCCCCACGCTCATGCTCGACGAGCTCGACAACCTCAACCCAAAGAAGAATCCCGCATACGACTTCTGCGACAGCCGCCAGTGGCTCTGCTATGACGGGGACAATATCGTCGGCAGAGTGGCCGCTATAGTCAGCCGCGCCGCCAACGAGATATGGGGTCAGAAGCGCATACGCTTCTCGCGCATGGACTATATCGAGAACTACGACGTTTTCTGCCTGCTCATGAAGACCGTGGAGGACTGGGCTCACGAGCTCGGACTCGACGAGATAATCGGGCCGATGGGCTTTTGCGACTTTGACAAAGAGGGTCTGCTCGTGGACGGCTTTGACGAGATGGGCATGTTCATAACATACTATAATCATCCCTATTATTCTGAATTTCTCGAGAGATACGGCTTTGAAAAGGAGGTCGACTGGCTGGAGAACAAGGTCTATTCCGCCAACAACGACAGTGACCGGCTCTCGCGCATATGCGACCGCGCCATTGCCAAGTATAACGTCAAGCTTCTGCATT
>CAYVOZ010000025.1:14447-22356 GCA_964453325.1 uncultured Christensenellaceae bacterium
CATTTAAAGCGCAGAACGCAGGTCATACCCTATGTCGATCAGATATTCTCTCTTATAAACGAGGCGTATAAAAACCTGTTCGGAGTCGTTCCCATAACCGAGCGTCAGATGAAGTACTATAAGGGACAATTCCTCATACTTCTGAATCTCGATTACCTCGGGCTCATCGTGGACAAGGACGACAAGCTCGTGTGCCTCGGCGTCATAGCGCCCTCGTTCGCGGAGGCTATGAAGAAGAACGGCGGCAGGCTGTTCCCGTTTGGATTTATCCCCATGCTCAAGGCCATAAAGCACCCCAAGGCCGTGGATATGTACTTTGTCGCGGTAAAGGACGAGTATAAGAGCGCGGGCCTGCCCGCCGTGCTGCTGCATAAGCTGACGGAGCGCGCCCAGAAGAACGGCGTCGAATATGCCGAGACAGGCCCGGAGCTGGAGACCAACTTCAACGTGCTCGGTCTTTGGGCGGGTCACGAGGTCAAGCGCAACCACAAGCGCAGACGCTGCTATAAAAAGAGCATATAAGCTAAAAAAGAGCGCACCGAGCTCTGCGAAGAAATACGTCTCCCGAAATATCATGGCTATCCTATCTCGTTTGGGATATATTGCATCAGACCTTCACCACCATGTTATTTTCCATGCCGGGCGCACTGCAAAAACGGCAAGCATGAGCCTGCCGTAATGGTTGGTTTTCGGGACGATCTTCGCCCGTTTGTCCCCGCGTGTGTCTTTGAAAAAAGAAAAGGCGGGGATCTGCCAGTTAGCGCCTGTCAAAACAGCACACAGGAGCTTTACTGGCTTATGCACCCATAATTGAGAAAAAGCGCTGTATCGTTTCGGTTTTTCCGGAAGGATATGTTACGTCAAATCGAGCGCGATAATCGCCATAGGATACATTATCATAGTCGGATAAATCAAAATAATCAGGCAGATCGGAAACCGCGAGCTGTTCTTTTGATGCTTCTGTTTTGCGATTAACTGCTTTCCATCTGTTTCCATCAAAACTGCTAAGCGTCGGCGGAGTTGTAACAAGCGTGTTTACAGCATCATAGGCCAGGATTTTCATATCGAGTTTCATATCATCGGGCATTCCGATAGAATCATCTATATACAATTCGGCGCTATCCTTATGAAGCTGCCTTGCAAACGCACCTTTCTGATAACGTCTATCCTCAAAATATACATAGTCTCCGCTTCTGTTTATTTTTTTAGTGCTGCCATCAAGGAAAATCACAGTATAACTACAATAATTGCCCGGTTCAATTTCTTGATACGTACCGTCCCATTCTGTTGGTACGAGCGATTGAAATAGACCAATTATACGTGAAATTTCTTCTATATCCGTGTAGGTTTCTACCGGAGTGTCCGGCGACGCAGAGTTATCGTTATATGTAATTGAACTAATCTCTTTAACAGAAACATCAGCAAAGGGAGCATCTGTTGACGCAAGGTCAGTTGAGTCGGAGATCATAGTTTGCGAAGCCGATTCCTCTATTGCGATGTTCTCTGTCGAATCGTCTGCACCACCGATCATTGATGACCTGAAATCAAATATTGCAAGCTGCATTTGCATGACAACTGACATAATTCATGCTTCATAAAACACGCTTTGCGTGCGGTAAACCGGAACGCACCTCTTCGATCGCATTTCTGCTTACCTTATCAGTAATACTCTCTTACGAGCTCGATGAGCTCCTCCGCCGACAGGCCGAGCGAGCGGTAATATGCGAGCTCGGCTTTTAGTCTCTCGGCTATGAGCTCGCCGCGCTTATCTCTTGCACTTCCCTTATCCACCGGGGCGACAAAGCAGCCTCTGCCCACCATCGTGACTATAAAGCCTCCGCGCTCCAGCTCCTCCCACGCCTTTTTTACAGTTATCACGCTTACTCGCAGCTCGAGCGCGACGGAGCGTATGGGCGGAAGCATCGAGCCGCTTTTCAGGTCTCCGCGCACTATCTGCGCGGAGACCTGCTCGTATATCTGCACATACATGGGCTTGTCGGAGGAGGGTACGAGAACGATATCCATAATTTACAGGTCCACCATCTCAAAGAGCTTCACCGAGCGCTTATAGGTGAACACCGCCGAAAGTATGAACAGCACCGCGCCCGCTCCGAGCAGCGGCAGCTGCTTTATCTGCGCCGCGCGCTCGATCGTGTCGAGATAAGGCCCGACGACGGGGAAATGCACTATGACCTCGGCTATGCCTATAAACAGCAGCACCGCAATGCCCGAGAACAGGAACGCCTTGCCCGCGCCGTACGCCGTCTTATAGAATATCGTGAAGTACATAAAGTTGAACATGGCGTACATTATGAGCACGAGCCCGTAAAGAGCGACGTTAGCCTCTATCCCCGCGAGGTTGCCCGTCGGGTTTATGCGCGTAGAGAGTATAGCCACGGGTATTGAAAGAGCTATCTGGAAGAGCTCTATTATGAGTACGACCGTAAGCCTTGCCTTTACCGCGTCGCGCTTGCGCACGGGCAGCATCATCGTATAGAGTATGTCCTTGTTCTCCCTCGCCATCTGGAACATCATGAATACCGACATGCAGTTATACGCAAAGGCGAAGTAGTACGGGTAGGACGGTATCAGCAGCATAGCCACGAACAGCGGGAAGAAAAATACCGTGGGATGCAGTGCAAGCTTAAATTCCTTATATAAAAGATCCTTCATATCGTTCACTCCCTTTCGAGGTGGATCATTATATCCTCAAGATCCACAAGCGAGATATTTGCGTCGACGCCTGATGGTATATCCGACGTACGTATGAGCGCGTTATAGCCGTAGGAATGCTTTTTCGCGCCTATGAGCCTGCTTTCAAGTTCGGGCGATAGGCTCTCGAGAGTGCCGCTTATAGCGCAATAGCCCCCGGTAAAGCCGTCCTTGTCCGTGCTCGCTATTATCTCTCCGTCGCGTATATAAGTTATATAGTCCGCGCATTTATCGAGGTCGCTCGTGATATGCGTGGAGAAGAGTATGCTGCGCTCTCCGCCGGATATGACCTCCTGGAAAAGCTCTATGAGGTCGTCCCTCGATACCGGGTCGAGTCCGCTCGTGGGCTCGTCTAATATTATCAGCCTCGCATTGTGGGAGAGCGCCAGCGCGAGGGAGTATTTGACCTGCATTCCGCTCGAGAGCTGGTCTATGCGCTTCTCCGGGTCGAGCTCGAACCGTTTAAGGCAGTCCTCGTATACCTTCTCGTCCCACGAGTCGAAGAATCTGCGCGTCACGTCCGTGAGCACCTTTATCTTTTTTCTCGGATAAAAGTTCGCACCGCCGAGCGCAAACGCCACGTCCCTGCGAAAGTCGCAGTCTCCCGGGCCGATCTCCTTGCCGAATACGGACACGCTGCCGCCGTCGGTATGCACAAGCCCCAGTATGCTCTTGAGCGTCGTGGTCTTGCCCGCGCCGTTTCTGCCGATAAAGCCCATTATATAGCCCTGCTCGAGCGAGAACGTCACGTTTTTAAGGCTAAAGCCCTCGTAATTTTTATTGAGCCCCTTTACGGATAAAAGCTCCATATTCTGCACCGCCTTTTTCATATTACACGCTTCCCCGCGCGAGGAATTGTGTATATTGTATATACACAATATATCGCCGTATAAACACGCTGTCAACAGTTTTTTTGAAAAAAGTACCGTTTTTTCACATAACACCCGGAAAATATGTTATCATATCAAAAAAATACGAACGTGAGGCCGATCATGAAATATATAGTAATGCTTGCAGACGGTATGGCGGATTATCCGCTTAAAGAATTAGACGGAAGGACGCCCTTAGAAGCGGCGGACACGCCCAACATGGATTTTCTGGCGCAGCATGGGCTAGTCGGGCTCGTAAAGACCGTGCCGGACGGCATGCCGCCGCAGTCGGACACCGCCAATCTTTCGGTCATGGGCTACGATCCTCTCATATATTATACGGGCCGCTCCCCTCTCGAGGCGGTGAGCATGGGCGTGGAGCTCGGGCCCGATGACGTCGCCATGCGCTGCAATCTCGTCAGCCTGTCCGAGGAGGACGATATCGAGGACGCAGTCATGATGGATTATTCGTCCGACGAGATACCGACCGAAGAGTCGCGCAGGCTCATTGAGTTCCTCTCCGAAAAGCTTTGCACCGAAAGCACGCTGCTCTATCCCGGCATAAGCTACCGCCACTGCCTCGTGCTGAAGCACGATAAGACCGGCGCAGTGCTGACGCCGCCGCACGATATATCCTTAAAGCCCGTTCGCGGGCATCTGCCCGAGGGCGAGCACGCAGAGCTGCTGCGCGGCTTTATGCGCCGCTCGTACGAGCTTTTAAGGGAGCACCCCATAAACCTCGACCGCAAGCGCCGCGGGCTCAAGCCCGCAAACTGCTGCTGGTTCTGGGGCGAGGGTACGCGTCCCGCGCTCACGGACTTTAAAGAGAAATTCGGCGTAAAGGGCAGCGTCGTTTGCGCCGTCGACCTCATTAAAGGGCTCGGGCTCTGCGCGGGCATGAAGGTCGCGGACGTAGAGGGCGCTACCGGCAACATAAACACAAACTTCGAGGGCAAGGCGCACGCCGCTCTGGAGCTTTTAGACGACGCGGATCTCGTATATATACACGTAGAGGCGCCTGACGAAAGCGGACACAGAGGCGAGCTCGACAATAAGATAAAGAGCGCGGAGCGCATAGACAGAGACATACTCGGGTATCTCTTAAGCGAGCTCAAAAAGCGCGGCGTCGTGCATTCCGTTATGCTGCTGCCCGACCACCCCACGCCCATGTCCACGCGCACGCATGCCGGAGATCCCGTACCCTTTGTGCTGTATTCGAGCGAGCACAACAGCGCTTCCTCCGCGCCCTGCTATTCCGAGAAGGCGGCAGCCGCCACGGGAGTATATATAGACAAGGGCTGCACGCTCATGGGACGCTTTATAAACGGAGAATACTGATATGTTCAGAACGCTGCTCATAGACGGAGCCGCATTCCCGGATACCTCGCCCTTGAGCGAGCCGGTGAGTAAGTACGGCGAATATAACGAGATAGGCTTCCCTCTTGACGAGGACGGCGCGCGCATGGCGTCCGAGGCGGACGCAATAGTCGTCGTAAACCGACAGCGAGCGGACGCCGCGTTTATCGATACTCTCAGGAACTGCCGCGTGCTCTGCCGCACGGGCGTAGGCTATGACAACATAGACGCGGAATACGCGTCAAAGAAGGGCATCTATGTCGCCAACGCGCCGCACTACTGTGACGAGCCCGTTTCCGACCACGCGGTGGCCATGCTTTTGGCGCTCGAGCGCAGGCTCATAATGAGCAGCGCCGACATGAAGGCCTCTTTAAGATTTTCTCTCGCAAAAATACGCGGCATACGCGGACTCAACGGAGCGACCGCGGGCATAATAGGCCTCGGTGCGACGGGACGGCTGACAGCCAAAAAGCTCACGGCCTTCGGCATGAACATACTGTATTATCACCCCCGCCGCAGGACGGACGAGACGGGCGACGGCTATACCGCGCACTGGGCTGACCTCGACGAGCTGCTTATGAAAAGCGATTACGTGATACTGCACGCGACGAGCACCCCCGAGACATTCCATATGATAGATGCGCGCGCGCTCTCGCTCATGAAGCCCACCGCCGCCATAGTAAACATCGCCCGCGGCGAGCTCATCGACACGCCCGCTCTGAACGCGGCGCTCGAAAACAAAACGATAGCCTGCGCCGCTCTCGACGTATTCGAGGGCAAGCTGACGTCGGATATGAACAAAGAGCTTATCGCACGGGATAACGTGCTCGTCACCCCGCACTCCGCATGGCTCACGGTAGAATCCGAGGAGCTGCTTCTTACCAGAATGGCGGAGAGCATATGCGACGTCGCCGAGGGCAGACCTCCGCGCTACTGCGTGAACCTTGATAGCATCGTTTTGCCGCGCTGAATCTGCGGTGCGCATGCCGCGCCGTAAATAAAGCTTTACTTTTACCTGCCGCAGTGCTATAGTGCACAGGTATTGTCATGCAGATTAGGTGCAATACATCTTAAGTTAAGATGCATTGAACACCTTGAGCTATAGAATCCGAGGACTCCATCAGACTGTTGCATCGAAGATACGCATCGGCGAAAATCATCTATCCGCCGAATGCCGCGGAGCGTTCCGGCTCCGCCGCGAGATGAAACAGAGGGCATGGAAGTCCGGCAAAAAAGACCGGGCGCAAATATATGTTTGCCTGCACGGTCTGTTTTTTTTCACGAAATCCGGAGCGAAAGGAAGATATATTGAAATACAGAGAACAACTATCCGAGCAAATGGCTTTAACGCTGGATAAGGCGGGCTATACGACTCCCACCCCCATACAGAAGCAGACGCTGCCCATACTCATGGACGGAAGCGACCTTATAGGCATTGCGCAGACCGGCACCGGCAAGACAGCCGCCTTCGCGATACCCATAATCGAAAAAACCTTTAACGACAACTCCCGCACGCAGGCGCTCATACTCTGCCCCACTCGCGAGCTCGCGTTGCAGACCACGGACGTTTTCCGCAAGCTCTCCGCATATAAAAAGCTGCGCATAGTCAGCGTATACGGCGGACAGAGCGCGGGCATACAGATAAAGGCCCTCCGAAGCGGCGCACAGATAATCGTAGGCACGCCCGGACGCATAAAGGACCTCATAGGCAGAAACATGATAAAGCTCAAGAACGTGCGCTTTGCCGTGCTCGACGAGGCGGACGAGATGCTCGACTTCGGCTTTCTGCCCGACATAAAGAACATTATGTCCTTTGTGACCGGCAAGCACCAGACCATGCTTTTCTCCGCCACCATGAACAGCGATATCGAAAAGGTGTCAAAGCAGTTCCTCACCGAGCCCGCCAAGGTGCAGATCGGTCAGAAGAGCGAGCCCGTAAACACGGTCAGGCAGCTCTGCATAAAGGCCGAGGACAGCGCCAAGCTGCCCAAGGTGAACGAGCTCATAAAGGAGCAGTCTCCGAGGCTCACGCTCATATTCTGCAACACGCGCCGCCGCGTGAAGAACGTCACAAAGCAGCTGAACGAGGGCGGCACCGGCACGGTATGCCTGCACGGCGACCTGACTCAGAGCCAGCGCGATACCGCCATGAAGGCCTTCCGCGACGGCAAAAACCGCGTGCTCGTCGCCACTGACGTAGCCGCAAGAGGCATAGACGTGAAGGATATCGACCTCGTCATAAACTACGACGTACCCGACAAGCCCGAGTATTATGTCCATCGCATAGGCCGTACCGGCAGAGCCGGGAGCAGCGGCCTCGCCTGCACGCTCGTGAGCTCAAAGGACAAGGCCAATCTCTCGAACATCCGCAAGCGCTACCATGTGCTGATGGCGTGATGCGCGTATTGACAAGTTCCGTGCATAAATGCTATTCTTATTGTGTTCAGACGGCAAAAAGCAACACAAAAAGCTATATTAAATGCGAAATGACGCAATAAGAAAGGATATTTATCATGGGCAAATTTGTCATCAAGGAAGCTAAGACAGGCTTTAAATTCGATCTCGTCGCGGGCAACGGAGAGATCATTGCCTCCTCGGAGATATACTCCTCCGAAAGCACCTGCAAGAACGGGATCGAAAGTGTAAGAAAGAACGCTCCCATAGCCGGTCTTGAGGATCAGACCGCTGATAACTTTGAGAAGCAGACCAACCCCAAGTTCGAGGTATATAAGGACAAGGCCGGCGAGTTCAGATTCAGGCTCAAGGCCAGAAACGGCGAGATAATCGCAGTTTCCGAGAGCTATAAGGCACTCGCAGGCTGCAAGAACGGCATCGAGAGCGTCCGCAAGAACGCCGCAGACGCCGAGGTCGTCTCCAAGTAAAAGCATAAAAGACGAAACAATCACGGCGCGGATAGTATCCGCGCCGTCAGTCCGTCAAAAAACTATGTTTTTTGACGGGATCGCCGGGTT
>CAYVOZ010000026.1:0-21764 GCA_964453325.1 uncultured Christensenellaceae bacterium
CAAATATCGACATGTCGAGCGCGCTGCAAACGCCTGCGATATAGAACAGCACGTCGCCCATCTCCTTTTCCACCGCAGCCCGGCAGCCCGGGCAGAGCGTGCCGCTTATACCCGTCTCGGGAGGATTTTTTTTTGAAGCGTCGACTGTCATGCAGCCGCATTGCGTGGAGGCCTTTATGATTGCCCGGGAAAGCCGCGCGGAGGAGGACGAAAGCTTGCTCACGATATCGAGAATGTTCTTATTGCGCACGAGCGCGGTCTCCGCTGCCGTCTGAAAGTCCTCCGCAATGATGTCTAAGATGTTGTCCGCCATACTGTAACGACCTCGCTTTTTTAAGAGTGATATGAGCCTTTCGCAAGACCAAGTATACCTTACCGTTCGGGGCGCGCACAAGGGAGACGGATGCGGTAAAAGCTTTTAAAAAAGGACATTAAGATAATAACTTTCTTTGAACAAAGGAAGGTAATTATTGACATTGCTGCGCCGGTCAATTAGACTTAACGGCGACAGGTCAGGTATTTCTTATAACCATGTTATATATTGATAGGAAAGGAGTTGAGGATACATTGAAAAAGGTTTTCAGAGCGCTTGTTACTATAGTGGGCGCTGCGCTCGGTCCGGGAGTCGTTCTGCTGGTCTATGCGGTTTTAAAGAACTACTTCGAGATGGATCTGCAGACCGCGTTACAGCCGTGGGCCAATATGCTCATACTTGTGGTGAGCTTCCTGATATTCGGTATTATTTTTGTGTTTATATCCCTGCCCATAGTAGACGGCCTGACAAAGCTGATAGAGAACATCGAGAAGAAGGCGGCGGAAAATTCCGTAAAAGTCGTGCTCATAAGCGTGGGAGGTCTGCTGATAGGCCTGTTTGCCGCATTTCTGATCTCGAACATCCTGAGCGGTGTGAGCATCGTATGGCTGACGGTGCCGGTCAATCTTCTCGTATACGCGATCTGCGGCTACACGGCTCTGCGCGTGGCTGCGCTCTGCGCAAAAAAGGTCATGGGCAGAAAGCGCGGCGGCGAGAGCTCGTCGGCACGCTCGAACATACTCGATACGAGCGCGGTAATAGACGGCAGGATATTCGACATATGCAAGACCGGCATAATAGAGGGCAAGATAGTGATACCCTGCTTTGTGCTCGATGAGCTTCGGCACATCGCCGACTCTGCGGACTCCTTAAAGCGCAGCAAGGGCAGACGCGGGCTCGATATATTGGGCAGGATACAAAAGGAGCTCGACATGTCGGTGGAGGTGACCGACACGGATTATGACGACATCGCGGAGGTCGACGCCAAGCTTTTGCGCATGGCGGAGGCGACCGGAGGACGCGTCATAACCAATGACTTTAACCTTAACAAGGTGGCGTCCGTGCGCGGAGTCGTGGTGTTCAACATAAACGACCTTGCCAATGCCATAAAGCCCGTGCTCGTTGCGGGCGAGTCCCTGACCGTAAGCGTTATAAAGGAAGGCAAGGAATTCTCACAGGGAGTGGCGTATCTCGAGGACGGCACTATGATAGTCGTGGAGAACGGCCGGAAGTATATCGGAGAAGCGGTGAATGTGGAGGTCACGAGCATTCTGCAGACCTCTGCGGGAAGAATGATATTCGCAAAGCCCGCCGACTGATAAAGACGCCGTGCGCCGTATTGAAAATAAGCATTGCTTAAGACCTTGCATAGTACGGACTCCGTGCAATATGCAAGGTTTGTATATATTTTTGGGGGAGAAAAAATGAAGATAAGCTGTCTGCCGGTATCGCTGTTTTCGGACATAAACAGCGGAAAAATGAGCATAGAGGAATGGGTGAAGGCGTCGGGAGATCTCGGTCTCGACGGCGTGGACTTCAGCATGAACTTTTTAAAG
Source organism: uncultured Christensenellaceae bacterium (assembly GCA_964453325.1). Classification (GTDB taxonomy): domain Bacteria; phylum Bacillota; class Clostridia; order Christensenellales; family Christensenellaceae; genus JAZRGP01. The sequence goes on from CAYVOZ010000026.1 coordinate 1,870, forward strand.
TGTCATTCCGCGGTCTATGTGCGCGAGCTGAGAGAGATGCTCGAAAAGCACGGAGTCCCCGTCGTGATGTGCACGACGTATCCGGACTTTACGCATCCGGACAGGCTCCAGCGTGAGCGCGAGCTAATATACTTCGCGTCGGATCTGGCGCTGTGCTCCGAGCTTGGCATAAAGTATTTAAGAGTCCTTGCGGGTCAGGCGCATCCGGAGACGTCGAGGACGGACGGCATACGCTGGGCGATAGACGGCATACGCCGCGCCGCGGATTATTCGGACAGATACGGCATAAAGATGCTCTACGAGGATCACGCAAAGCCGGGCGCATGGGACTATATAGATTTCAGCTATCCGCCGGACATTTTCCTTGAGATACTGAACGGCATATGGGACACGAGCGTGGGAGTGAACTTCGATACGGGCAATATTGACGCCTACGGATGGAACTCCGTGGATGTACTCAAAAAGGTGCTGCCCAAGGTGGAGACGATACACGTGTCCGACATGGCGGAGCACGGAAAGTTCGCGCCGGTGCTGATAGGCACGGGCTCCACTCCGATAAAGGAGTGCTTCACATACCTTAAAGAAAACAAATGGGACAAGTGGCTTTGCATAGAAGAGGCGAGCTTCAAGGGACTGCCGGGCATAAAGCAGGCCGTCGCTAATACGAGAAGTCTCTGGCAGGAGGCGTAAAGAGAGACAGGAAGCCTTTGACCTTGATTTCTTCAACTATATAGGCGCAGGGCGGCGTGTATGCCCGGGGCCTGTACATCTCGTGTTTTGAATGTGACCGGGATGGGAGCTGTGAACATGGCTCCCATCCCGGCCTTTTCTATGTGTTAAAAATCCAGATAAATAGGCGCGTCGGCGTCTGTACTGCGGCCGATGATAAGCTTTGTGTCGAATATCCGCTGACCGTTCTTGCTGCCCGGGTGCTCTATCTTGTTGAGCAAAAGATCCACGACCTCGGTGCACATCTGCGCCACGGGCGTGGCCATGGTAGTTATAGATGGATCGTACAGATGCGCCAGCTGTATTCCGTCCATGCCGACGATGGATACGTCTGCGGGTATCTTATAGCCGTGCGACCGGAGATATTTGCAGCAGCCTATCGCGAGGACGTCATTGGCGGTGACGATGCCGGTGGGGGGCTCGTCGGACATCATGAACTGCTTTGTCGCCTGATAGCCGGTGCGGAAAAGATAGTTTCCGCTGTACAGATAGTCGTCCGGCACCCTAAGGCCGTGATCGGACATGGCCTTTAAGTAGCCGCTTAACTTTTCCTTGGAGATACGGCTGTTGTTCGGACCGTTCACATAGGCTATCCTTGTGTGACCGAGCCCGATAAGGTGTTTGGTAGCCCGATACAGCGTTGAATGCAGGTTCAATACCACAGAGGCGAATTCGTTGTTGACGTCCCAGCTCATGAGGGCTATGGGAGTCGTGCTCTGGATCGCGGAAAGCTGTGCAACGATCTCGTCCTCGTCCAAAAAGCAGAGTATCACGCCGTCTGTCTTTGCTGGTGAAAAGCGTGAAAGCAGCTTTGAAAGTATGTCCGTATTTTCTTCGGTCGTATAGAGCTGCGTGGTATAGCCGGTCGCCATTGCGGCAGAGCGGATGCCGTTATAAACGTCGACGTAAAAGGAGTTCGTTATATCCGGAACGACGAGCGCGATAGTATTCGTGCGCTTTGTTCTGAGCCCGCGTGCAAGAGCGTTCGGCGAAAAGTTCAATTCATTCACGGCGTTGGAGACGCGAATGCGGTATTCCTCCGAAAGTCCGGCGGGATTGTTGAAGTATTTAGATACTGTGCTTATTGAGACGCCTGCCAGATTTGCGACGTCTTTTATTACTGCCATATATCCTCCGAAAAAACGCATGTATTGATATTCGATTACGAATCGATACGCGCATCGATACGAAACATGAATAATTATATTGATACCCGGACTGTTTGTCAACCGTAATAAACGATATCATAAGCTCAAAAAACTCTTCCGGCTGACTGCCGGAGTACTGTATACGCGAGTGCCTTGTATAGTGACGATGCAAGCCGCACGTGTTGCGCGAACCGATGCGCAGACCGAAACGGCTGCTCCGCTTAAATGACGGATGGGCGTCTATGCAATATTCGGAGTCGTGGGAGATTATGACAAGATCCGATACAAAAGCCGTATAATATCCATAAAAACAGGGAAATATTGGTTATTTTAACAGTTAAATCAAAGAACCCATTTCCAAAAATTTGACAGAAAAAACAAAGTTATTCAAAAAATGCTTGCTAAGCGGCGAAACCGATGATATAGTAATCTCAAGAATCGATTTTTCAGTAAACAGATACGCTGGTTGTCAGGCAAAAAAAGCGTTGAAACGGCGTATTTAAGACACAATGACATATAAGCTGATTTACAGCATATAAAATATGAGGTGATTAGAGAAATGCAGGTAAGCTGTCTGCCGGTATCGCTGTTTTCGGACATAAACAGCGGAAAAATGAGCATAGAGGAATGGGTGAAGGCGTCGGGAGATCTCGGTCTCGACGGCGTGGACTTCAGCATGAACTTTTTAAAGTGTCATTCCGCGGTCTATGTGCGCGAGCTGAGAGAGATGCTCGAAAAGCACGGAGTCCCCGTCGTGATGTGCACGACGTATCCGGACTTTACGCATCCGGACAGGCTCCAGCGTGAGCGCGAGCTAATATACTTCGCGTCGGATCTGGCGCTGTGCTCCGAGCTTGGCATAAAGTATTTAAGAGTCCTTGCGGGTCAGGCGCATCCGGAGACGTCGAGGACGGACGGCATACGCTGGGCGATAGACGGCATACGCCGCGCCGCGGATTATTCGGACAGATACGGCATAAAGATGCTCTACGAGGATCACGCAAAGCCGGGCGCATGGGACTATATAGATTTCAGCTATCCGCCGGACATTTTCCTTGAGATACTGAACGGCATATGGGACACGAGCGTGGGAGTGAACTTCGATACGGGCAATATTGACGCCTACGGATGGAACTCCGTGGATGTACTCAAAAAGGTGCTGCCCAAGGTGGAGACGATACACGTGTCCGACATGGCGGAGCACGGAAAGTTCGCGCCGGTGCTGATAGGCACGGGCTCCACTCCGATAAAGGAGTGCTTCACATACCTTAAAGAAAACAAATGGGACAAGTGGCTTTGCATAGAAGAGGCGAGCTTCAAGGGACTGCCGGGCATAAAGCAGGCCGTTGCGAATACGAGAAGTCTCTGGGAGAATGCATAAATTGGATAAACTTCTGCAGGACAAGGTCATTGTCGTATCCGGCGGCACAAAGGGTATAGGCAAACAGATCGTAATCGAGGGCGCAAAGCAGGGAGCAAAGGTCGTCATAGGCGGGCGGGATAAAAAATCCGCGGACGAAGCTTTAGATACCGTGAGCTCGTACGGCAGCGAGGGTATATTCGTATATACCGATCTGAATAACGCAGACGACTGCGAGAAGCTGTTTACGGAAACTATGGATAAATTCGGAAAGGTGGACGGCTTTGTCAATTATTCGGGACTGCTTCCCTCCGCTACCCTTACGGAATCCACAGTCGAAATGTTCGACAGCGTTTTTAACGTAAATGTGCGCGCAGCTTTCTTCTGCTGCAAGCACGCAGTAAAATGCATGCAGCAAAACGGCGGCAAGGGCGGCTCCATAGTTATGTTCGGCTCGCCTCACGCGTGGGCAGGCGAGAAGGACAGGGCGGTCTATGCCTGCTCGAAGGGCGCGTTTCTGACGCTGACCAACCATATAGCGCGCAACTACGCAGTGGATAACATACGCTCCAACTTCATAACGATGGGCTGGGTACCGACCGAGGGAGAGCTCAGCATGAGAGAAAAGCAAGGTATGAACATCGAGCAGCTGCGCGAGTTTGTAAAGGACTTTGTACCTATGGGAAGAATGCAGGAGGTCGAGGATCATGTCCCCGGCGTCATATACCTGCTGTCCGACTATGCAACGCAGGTCACCGGATCGAATCTGTGTGTGACCGGAGGCTACTTTATCTGAATAGATCGGGGGAAATGAAATGGTTCCGGAGCTGTATATAAAAACGAACTGCACGATAGGCGAAGGCCCGGTATGGGATGAGGATGCGCAGACGCTCTACTTCATCGATATACTCGGCCAGAAGATATTCTCTCATGACGGCAAAAAGCTTACCGAAATGAGCACCGGCAGAAACATAGGCTGCGCCGTGCTTCGCGAAAAGGGCGGCATGGCTGCGGGCATGATAGGCGGCTGGTATTTCGTGGACTTTCCGGACGGAGAGATAACGTTCATAGGCGATCCCGAGGCGGATAACCCGGAGAGCCGCTTTAACGACGGCAAGGCCGATCCGGCGGGCAGGTTCTGGACGGGTACGATGTCTACAAAGCTCGATACGGGCTACGGCGAGGCCGGCCCGGACTCCGGACTTTACTGTCTGGATACTGACCTTCATATGAGCACGCTTGCCACGGATATCATACAGGGCAACGGCATGGGCTGGACACACGATGCAAAGAAATTTTATTTCATCGATACGCAGCGCTTCCATATGAAGGAATTTGACTGCGATATAGAAAAGCCGGAGCTTACAAACTGCCGGATATGCATCGACTTCAAGGACTATTCGGGTATACCCGACGGCATGACGGTCGACGACGAGGGCATGGTATGGGTCGCGTTCTGGGGCGGAAGCTGCATAAGACGCTTTGACCCGCGGGACGGAAAGCTGCTCGAAACAGTGGAGCTGCCCGCGCTCAACGTGACGTGCTGCTGCTTTGGCGGCAAAAATATGGATGAGCTTTTTATAACGACGGGCGCGCTTGGCACCGACCTGGAAAAATACCCGCTTGCGGGCAGCGTTTTTAAGCTGAAGCCGGGAGTATCGGGCGCAAGGTCGTTCAAATTTAAAGTATAAGAGGTCAGGTTATTATGAAAGCAATGGTGCTTGTAGAAAACGGAAGATTTGAATATAAGGAAGTCGCCACTCCCGAGCCCGGCCCGGGCGAGATCCAGATGAACGTTAAAGCCGTTTCGATATGCGGCAGCGACGTCCACGGCTATGACGGCAGCTCCGGCAGACGCATTCCGCCCATGATAATGGGTCACGAGGCGTCGGGCGTCGTTTCCAAGATCGGCGAGGGCGTTACAAAGTTCAAGGTCGGCGACAGAATAGTATTTAACTCCGCATGGTATTGCCGCGACTGCTATCAGTGCAAACGCGGACTTATAAACATATGCGACAACGGCTGCTGCTACGGCGTGCAGACCGAGGATTACGGCAGACCGGGCGCGATGTGCGACTATATCATCGTTCCGGAATACATCGTATACCCCATGCCCGAGGCAGTGGACTTTAACTCCGGCGCTCTTATCGAGCCGCTCGCGATAGCGTGCCACGGTATCGACGGAGTAAAGATAGGCATAAACGACACTGCCGTCATATTCGGCGCAGGCGTTATAGGTCTTATGCTGCTTAAGGTCTTAAAGACCTCGAGCTGCGGACGCATTTTCGTGGTTGAGCTCGACGAGGTCAAGAAGAAAATGGCCGAGAAGAATGGCGCGGATCTCGTCATAGACGGACGCGAGGACGTCCCCGCAAGGATAAAAGAGCTGACCGGCGGCATAGGCGCGGACTTTGCCATAGAGGCAGTCGGCGTATCGGCTACGGTCACGAACGCCATGAACTCCCTTAAAAAGGGCGGTACGCTCATCCAGCTCGGAAATGTATGCAAAAAGATAGACTTCCCGCTGCAGACCCTCGTTATGAACGAGATAAAGGTACACGGCAGATACTGCACGGCGACGGAGTACGAGACCGCTATAGCGCTCGTTTCCTCCGGCAAGGTGGACGTCACCGACTGCATCAGCGCGGCAGTGCCTCTCAAGGAAGCGCAGGGCTGGTTTGATAGACTGCACGCAGCCGAGCCCGGACTCGTAAAGGTGGTACTCAACCCCTGAACGGCCCAAACGATATTTTGATTCGGTTTCATGCACAAGCATGAATAAATAACATAATTTTTGAGGAGGAAAAAAATGAAAAAGGTATTAGCATTAATACTCGTTCTGGCTCTTGCTATCGTATGCGTAGCAGGATGCGCACCGGCACCCGCCGCCGAGGAGCCCGCAGCTGAGGCGCCCGCCGCAGAAGAGCCCGCCGCCGAGGAGCCCGCAGCCGAGGAGCCCGCAGCCGAAGAGCCCGCAGCCGAAAAAATGAGCTTCGCGTTCAACTGCACCACCACCGACAACGAGTACTTCTCCGACGTCGCTTCCGGCGTACAGCAGTTCTGCGACGAGAACGGCATCGACTTCATGTTCGAGGGCTGTGAGTTCGACGCTGCCAAGCAGCTCGAGCAGTTTGAGAACTACATTGCCAAGGGCGTAAACGCCATCATCTGCTGCCCCGTCGATCCCGCTTCCCTCGCGGACGTTATCGCACAGGCACAGGAGCAGGGCATCGTAGTTATCGGCCAGGCTCAGGGCATTGAGACCGCAAACGGCAACTCCATAGTCGACGACTATGACTACGGCGTAAACCTTGCAACAGCATGCTGCAACTGGATCGACAAGTACTTTGCCGACCAGGAGACCGTAGAGGTCGCTCTGCTGACGCTGGACGGCGTTGAGCAGACCAAGCTTCGCGGCGACGGCATGGAAGCCACGTTCAAAGAGCACGGCGGCATCGAGATAGTCGCACGTCAGATAGCTGAGACTGCCGAGCAGGGCGCTACCGTGACCGAGACCATCCTGACTGCAAACCCGAACCTTCAGGTCATCTGCTGCGTAAACGACAACGCTGCTATCGGCGCATGGCAGGCTGTTGACGCTTCCGGAAAGATCACCGACAGCTTCTACATCGGCGGCGGCGACTACACCTCTGCTATCGTAGATTACCTTGCCGATCCCGCTTGCGCGATCCGCTGCTCGGTCAACATTCTGCCCGTACAGTCCGGTATCGACTGCGCGACCATGGCATACAACATCCTCACCGGAGCAGGCGAAGGCTCCACGATGTACTTCACCTTCGAGCCCACCTATCAGGAAGGCACGATGTAAGACCTGAGAATACCTGTGCATAGGAGTCAAGACTCTTAAAAACAGGCATGCATCAAACGCGAGCGCGGGAGCTTCCCGCTCTCGCGTTCCGCGAGAAAGCAGATACAGGAGGAATTGATGAGCGAGACACTTTTGAGATTCAATAATATATCAAAACTATTTCCGGGTGTTGTAGCGCTTGACGGTATATCGATGGAGTTTTGTAAGGGTGAAGTCCATGCGCTGTGCGGCGAAAACGGCGCCGGTAAATCCACGCTTATTAAGATCCTTACAGGCGCATATACCCCCACATCCGGAACGATAGATTATGACGGCAAGACATATACGGAGATGAGAACGAAGGACGCAAAATCGCTCGGAATTGCCGCCATCTATCAGGAATTTAACCTTGTGCCATATCTCACTGTCGCCGAGAATGTATTTTACGGAAACGAGCTGACAAAGGGGATCTTTCTGAACAAGCGCGAAATGAACAAGCGCACTCAGGAGCTTTCCGAGGAGATGGGCATAGAGATAGATCCAAAGGCAAGAATAATGGATCTCGGCGTCGCGTATTCGCAGATAACCGAAATCATTAAATCGATATCGCGCGACGTAAAAATACTTGTTATGGATGAACCATCAGCGCCTCTCACCACGCGTGAGATAGACGCGATGTTTAATGTGATAAGAAAGCTTAAGGAAAAAGGCATTACTATAATATACATCTCTCACAGGCTTGAAGAGATATTCGAGATATGCGACAGAGTCAGCGTTATGCGCGACGGCAAGTATATCTGCACAAAGAATGTCGCGGACGTCACTCAGCACGAGCTTATCGCCGACATGGTCGGAAGAGAGCTCGGAGACAGCTTTGCAGGCGGCGCGGGAGCAGGCGAAGAAGTAGTTCTCGAGGTAAAGGGACTTACGACCAAAAAGATAAAGGACGTGAGCTTCTCGCTTAAAAAGGGAGAGATACTCGGGCTCGGGGGTCTGGTCGGCGCAGGACGGACGGAGACGGCGCGTGCGATATTCGGCGCGGATAAGCTCGTATCCGGAGAGATATTTGTCAACGGCAAAAAGGTGAACATAACGACTCCCAAGGCGGCCATCAACAATAAGATAGGATTCCTGACCGAGGACAGAAAGGGACAGGGTCTTCTGCTCGGACGGTCCGTAAAGGAGAATACCACCTATACCATACTGAAGCAGCTGACAAAGGGACTGTTTGTGGACAACAAAAAGAACTCGGAGCTGGCTGAGGAAATGCGCAAGGAGCTCTCCACAAAGACTCCGAGCATAGAACAGCTCGTTAAATTCCTTTCGGGCGGCAATCAGCAGAAGGTCGTTCTGGCAAAATGGCTCGTGTCAAACAGCGATGTGCTGATATTTGACGAGCCCACCAGAGGCATCGACGTGGGTGCAAAGCAGGAGATATACGAGATCATGCACAAGCTCACGGAGCAGGGCAAGAGCATAATAATGATATCCTCTGAAATGCCCGAGCTTTTAGGAATGTCTGACAGGATACTTGTCATGCACGAGGGCAGAGTGAACGGAGAGTTTAAGAAGAGCGAATTCCGTCAGGAAGCGGTGCTTGCCGCTGCCTCGGGCATGTGAGAACTCATGGAGGAACAGAAAATGAATAACACTAAGAAAAAGAGCTTCAATGCGATAGACTTCTTTGGCAAATTCGGGATTCTCATTATACTTATACTGATGATAATTGCGTTCGCTTTCGCCAATAAGAACTTTCTTACATTTGAGAATGCCGGAAACATACTGCGTCAGACTGCCATAAAGGGCTTTATATGCGTAGGTATGGCTATGGTCATAATCACCGGCGGGATCGACCTCTCCGTCGGCTCGACGGCGGGCATATGCTCCTGCTTTATGGCATATCTGCTGATCTGGAATGTGCCTTATGCTGCCGCGCTCGCGATAGTGCTTGTGGGCGGACTCGCGATAGGCTTCTTAAACGGCTTCTTTATAAACGGACTGGGATTGCCGCCGTTTATTGCAACGCTGGGTACGATGACCTCCTTAAGAGGTCTGGCATATGTCGTGACGCAGGCAAAGCCGGTTACGGGATATGACAAGGCCTTTGACTGGATAGGCAAGGCAAATATAGAGATAGGACCGGTCATAATACCCTTCTCCGCGGTCATAATGATAACGCTGTTCGTGATAGGCTGGCTTTTCCTTGAAAAGACCAGATTCGGAACATATATCTACGGCGTCGGCGGCAATGAGGAGGCTACCCGCCTCTCCGGCGTGAACCCCAAGGGTATGAAGTATACCGTATATGCCATAAACGGATTTTTGGCTGCGCTTGCAGGTATAGTGCTGATGGCGCGTACCGCCGGCGGACAGCCCAAGGGCGGCGACGGCTATGAGATGGAGGTCATAACCTCCGTCGTACTGGGCGGCGTGTCCATGAGCGGCGGCGAGGGCAAGATAGGCTTTGTTCTGATAGGCGTATTCTTCATGGGCGTGCTTTCCAACGGCATGGTCATGATGAACGTGAACGACTACTGGCAGCAGGTCATAAGAGGTCTGGTGCTGGTCGCGGCAGTCGCGTTCGATATGTTCATGCAGAAGGCAAAGGCAAAACAGATCAACTCGTAAGACGGGACCCGGGCTTTATGCGCGCCGCTTTGCGGCGCGCTTTTCAGGAGAAGCATCGGGCAGACCCGAAGGGAGAAAAGGAACATGATAAAGCTTCACGCCGAGGACGGAGGAGCAAAAGTATACGAGCTGTCGAATGATAAGCTGAGCTTGCTGATAACGAACTACGGGGCTGCGATATATGCAGCCCGTATTAAAAGAAACGGAGCGCTTGTCGATATAGCTCTTACATGTGACAGCATAGCCGATTTTATGAAGAACAAAAACTTCTACGGCGCTACTGTGGGGCGGACGGTGAACCGTATCAAGAACGGACGCTTCAGCTTAAACGGCAAAGAATATCAGCTGACGCTCAATGAGGGAAACAACAGTGCTCACGGGGGAAATATCGGTTTCTCCTCCCGACTTTGGGAAAGCGCTGTGGATGGCGATAAATTGGTAATGACTCTGAGAAGCGCGGACGGAGAGGAAGGTTACCCCGGCAATCTGGACGTATGCGTAAAGTATTCGCTGAAGGACGGGTGCATAGTCATTGAGCACGAAGCCGTATGCGACGCGGATACTGTCGTAAACCTGACGAACCACACCTATTGGTGCATCGACGGTATCGGCGTCAAGGTATATGAGCAAAGGCTCAGGATCAACGCCGACGAGTATTTGGAGACGGACGACGAGCTTATACCCACGGGCAGAAAGCTCCCTGTGAACGACACACCGTACGATTTCAGAGTGCATGCGGCTGTGGGCGCGAGGATCAACGAGGATGTGCACTCGTTAAGACGCCATAACGGCTACGACCTATCCTATGTGAAACGCCCGTCGGACGACGGATTTGCGGCAGAGCTGCGCTCGGCGGACGGCAGTGTGGCGCTCGATGTTTATTCGACCTATCCGGATATACATCTTTATACCGGAAATTTCCTCAATGACGAGCCGGGAGTATCGGGTAGCCGCTATAACGCACACGATGCGCTGTGCCTTGAGTCAAGCTATTTCCCCGACGGCGTGAACCATGCGGACTTCGGAAAGTATGTTCTGAAAAAGGGAGAGACGCTTAAAGAGCAGATAATTTATAAGCTGACGTTCTGATACGGCAGTCATAAACACAATAAACAAAAGCCGGACAGGGACTTCATAAAAGAAGCTCATGTCCGGCTTTTGTTTATACGCAAAGTTAATTTAAGGCGTCATTCGCTCTTTTTTGCGTTATAGACATAGCCCTTTTCCATGAGGAAGGACAGACCGTATGCTATAAGGCAGCATATGCCGGCAAGGATCGGCACCATGAATATCCCGCCGTCCGTCGAACCGAACATGGGTACGTCCGCGCTTACAAGGTTCATGTATATGAGGCTGACGCCTATGGCGCTCGCGATCTGAGTGACGAGCCCCTGCACCGCAAAGTACATCGCGGAGTGGTCGCGCTTTGAGGTCTCGAGCTCCGTAGCGGCTATCTGCGACGCGAATATATAGGACGAGGTGAAGAACGCACCTATGGAATAGCTGCATACCACGCCCGCGGTTATGCCTATGAGAAAGCTTATAAGCCAGTTGCCCCAAAACACATTCCATGCCGATGCAAATACGAACATACCTGCGGCAAAGACCAGAAGCGCGCTCTGGAATGCATAGCGTATATTGCGCTTTTTGGCGAGCTTGTTATACAGATACAGCATTATTGGCACGGGAGCAAAGGCTGAGGCGTTCATGACCGTTATCTTCCAGCCGGAGTCGAGGCCGAGCAAGTTTTGAGGAATGGTCGTGCCTATCCCGGTGAGGAAGAGCATGAGCCCCATATGCAGTGCGAACAGGGTAGCCATCCATCCCATAAAGGGTCTTGAGGAAAAGGCTATCTTTATGCTCTTTACGAGCGGTATCTTCTCGTCGACGTCCGCGGAGAAGCCCTCCTCCTTTACCATGAACACGGGTATGAGCATGGTCACGAGTATGGGAGCCATGAGAAGCATCGTGCGCACGATGCCGCCGGTCTCCTTGCCGGACAGCGCGCTCAGTATCATCGGGAAAAGCGCGTACGCGACGCAGTACTGTATGGTATCGAAAAAGGACTTGTAGTTAGAGAGCTTGAGCCTGTCCTTGGTATCTCCGGTGATATGAGCAAAGCAGCCGTAGTAGGACACGAGGCACATGGTATAGGACGAATAAAAAACTATAAGGCAGATAGTCTCGAGCCAGGTGTTCGCTATGGCATTGCCGCCCGTAAAGGAGGGTATGAGCCACAGTAAAAGATATGATGCGACCATGGGAGCCCAGCCGAGTATTATGGACATGCGGCGTTTTCCGAGCTTGCATTTGAGCCTGTCGGAGAGATATGCCAGCGGAACGTCAATTACGCCGTCTATTATCTTTGCGACCATAAAGAGCACGCTGCAAAGCAGCACGGAAACGATGCAGCTGCCCGTAAAGGAATACACGGGATTTGCCACCTCGCCCAGGAGCGCGTCGTTCAGATACGCGGTCACGAGCGACATCATCAGATTCGGTCCGAAGCCTGCGGCTGCAAAGAGCAGCAGCTTTCCACCCTTCAGCTTATTCATTTGCTACCTCCGTTCTTTTGCTCCTGCTGTTTTAAAAGCTCCCTCACCTGTGCGCGTACGCTGTCGATATGCTCGCTCTTGTGCTCGCCGAAAACGCACTCGTTGGCAAAGTGCTCGCAGTTGTTGTTGAGAATGTCATAGCCCCGCGTCCCGAGACGGCTTTCGGCATACTTCACCACCTCGGCGGGCTTTCTGCGCTTACGCTTGTCGCGCGATTCGTATACCTCTGCAAACTCGCCCGCGCAGAACTGCCCGAGGGAGGTGCGCCTTACGCACACCTCCTCGGGAGTATGCACGCCGTCGCCGTCTTCGGCACAATAGTGTATGACCTCGTCGTTCCCGACGTATATGCCGTGATGACAGTACCATCCGCGGTTTACGCGGATATGGTCGCCGGGCGTGAGCTTTTTGACAGTCCAGATATCCATTGCTAAGAAATGCGCTCCTTGATATAGTCGCATACGTCGCCGACGGTCTTAAAGTCGTCGTTTTTGACGCTGTCAAAGGTTATGCCGAATTCCTCCTCTATGCCTATCACTAATAGCAGCACGGATATGGAGGTTATGCCGAGATCCGCGGTGAGCAGGGAATCGGTGGTTATGCTGTCGGTGTTGACGTCGGGCATGAGCGCCGCGAATATCTTCTTTAATCTTTCAAGTATCATCATTTCCTCACTATCTTCATCGAAGGGCTGCGCTCAAAATCCGTATCGCGCAGTATGACCTTGGCTATGCGCATATACGTAGGCAGCGTGGAGTTTATCTTCTCGACCTCTGCGTCGAGAGCCTTTGCGGGGTCCGTTATGCCCATCTTCTGCATAACCGGCATGTTGGGGAGTATCTCGGCGGCTATCATGGCAAAGCCCGCGTCGTTCGTATATTCCTTTACGAGGCAGTCCTTTACTATGGGCAGCTTATAGAGCAAAAGTTCTAATTCCTCGGGCGATACGTTCTCGCCGTTGCCGAGTATTATTATGTTTTTCTTCCTGCCCGTGATATAGAGCCTGCCGTCCTCGTCGAAGCGCGCGAGGTCACCGGTCTTGAACCAACCGTCCTCAAACGCAGCGGCGGTCTCCTCGGGATCGCGGTAATACTCCTTGAACATGTTTGCGCCCTTTATCCAAAGCTCGTTGTCCACGAGCTTGAACTCCTGATCCGCATACGTAAAGCCCACGGAATCCGGATACTTTAAGGGCTCGGCGTTGCCGGACACGAGGTTCGCGCTCTCGGTGAGGCCGTAGCCGGGCATAAGGCATATGCCGAGCTCGTGATAGCGATACATGAGTCCCGGCGGTACGGGCGCGGCGCCGCTTATAATGACCTTCAGCCTGCCGCCGAGGGCGTCGAGGCCGCGCATCGAGACCACTCCGAGCAGCATGTCCGCGAGCGCCGGCACGAGCACGAGTATCGTGGGCTTTGCAACGGGCAGGTCTGCGAATATCTTCTTCATATCCGTGCAGGTGTACATCACCGAGCCGGTATAAAGGCAGGTCAGCAGATTGCGCACCACTCCGAATATGTGAGAGAAGGGTATTATGGCGTAATAGCGCTGTCTCAGGACGTGGACGGGAATGAACGTGCCGTTGAACGCGCCGCGCATTATGGCTCCGTGAGTGAGGAGCGCGCCCTTGGGTCTGCCGGTCGTTCCGCCGGTGAAGAATATGGCGCAGTCCGTGTCCTTATCGATATCGCCCGCGGGCATATACCCGCCCTCGCCTATCGCGGAGGCCGCTATGGCTTTTACGGGAGACTCCGCAAAGAGCGGAGAGAACTCGTCTGCATGCAGCAGCATTGCCGCGCCGTATTTCATGAGAGTGCCTGCGACTGCCTGAGGGGGCATCTGCACCGGGAAGGGTACGGCGACCGCACCGAACGAGGTCACCGCTAAGAACAGCTTTATGAAATCCGCGTCGTTTCTGAAGAAGAGGCCTACGACGCCGCCGGGCTCGAGCCCCTTTGCGGCGAGAGCTCCGCGGAGCCTGCCAACCTCGTCGTAAAGCTGTGAATAATCGAGTTCGTTTTTAAAGTCATTAACAGCGGCGTCGTGAGCATACTTGCTCTTGCACTGCTCAAGCAGCTCTGCGGTCGTGCTGAGAAGCAATATCTCCGGGCGCTCCTCCTCGGGCAGCATTCCGTAGAAATAATCCCTTGCGTTCATTTTTCACCACTCCTTTGTTTATTATAGTTTTCTCTTAAGTACATGATCCTGCGACGGATATCCCCGGCAACGCTGTCGAGGTACTCGCCGGTCAGTCTTGCCGACCTGTCAAATTCAAAGGGTACGTCTATGACGACTCTTTGACGCTTTCCGAATATGCTGTACTTTTCGGCTATATAAACGGGCAGTATTGAAGCGCCCGTCTGTATCGCTGCGAGCACCATGCCCGCCTTAAAGGGTAAAAGCTCGTCCGTCGTATTGAGCCCGCCCTCGGGAAAGAGTGCGACAGAGCCGCCCTCTTTTAAAACTCCCGTCATCTTTCTGTATGAGTCCATATCGACGGCGTTGCGGTCGAGCTTTATGCAGCCGAGCCGCGGCAGCAGCCACCTGAGCGACGCCTTTTCGTAAAGTATCTCTCCCGCTATAAGGTGAGCTCTGTCCTTCATGAACATGGTGACCATGAGCGGAGGGTCGTATATAGAGGTATGGTTCGCGACGATTATCGTGGGCTTCGGGAGCCTGCGCGTCTGAACGCTTTTATCGGTATAATAGTATTTCGGACGGAACGCGGATACTATGATGGGCGTCGTAGTGAGCCTCACGAACCAGGAGCTCAATCTGAAGCCTATGCTTTTCAGCTTCTTATCTGCCTTTGCGGCTTTATATCCGTCGAGCCCGGCCTTAAGCGATTCGACCTCGCTTCTGAGATGCTCTGACGCGTCCTTTAAAAGCGCGGGTGTTATCTCGCCGGGGAACAGCGCGGCGAGGTCTATGGGTTTTCCTATATTGATGCTTACGCGGCGTAAGAGTCCGTAGTTGCCGTCCTTGTATATGGGAAGTACGGGAACGCCGAACTTGAGCGACGTATAGGCCGCGCCCGCCTTAAACTCCAAAAACCCTTTTTCGGGCGTAGTGTTGAGGCGTCCCTCGGGGAAGATGCCTATAAGATCGCCGTTTTTGACAGCCTCTGCGACCTCTGCGAGAAAGCCGGAATCGGCGGCATTATCCCTGTCGATGCGTATGCCGCCTATTTTGTATAAAAACCAGCGCAGACGCTTTGTCTTTGAAAAAAGGACCTCCGCCATATAAAAACGCATGACGCGGAGGGGAAAAAGCGTCAGCAGCAGGGGAAAATCCATAAGAGAGGTATGATTGCATATTATTATCGCCGGGCGCTTTTTGGGCAGACGTTCGCTTTTGTCGCGGTATATCTTGGGCTTGAAAAACAAAAGAGCCGGGATCGCACCCGTCAGCTTTGTAAAGGTAAGCATAAAGCTGCTGGGCCTTGGGGTCTTCGTCATAGCCTCTGCTCCGTCGTGTGAAGTATATATTCGGCAAACTGTCGCGGAGTGGTGAAGACCTCGCCCGCTGCGGGCTTTACCGGCGTGCCGAGCTCGGACTCCACGAGCTCGAGCAGCGTGAAATACTCCATGCTGCCGCCGGAGAGGTCGTATACGAACTGGCTGTCCGCATTGATGTCGGAGACGTCTCGCCCGAGAGCCTTGGCAAAGCAACCGCATACGCGCGCGGAAAGCTCGGTAAGAGCGCCGTCCCTGGCCTTATCGGGGTCGACGGACATATAGCTTCCCGCGGGAAGACAGGGCAGACTGCCGTTAGCGACGCCCGTGCGAACGGCCTTTCTGTTGACCTTGGCGTTCAGCGAAACGGGCAGAGGCTTTTGAGCAACAAGTATTTTTGTTATGCGCTGTGCCGCGCCCATGGCGTCGATGTGCTCCGTCACGTTTTTGATCGTCTTTATTATGAGATCCGCGCGATCGACGTCCGCGGGCTCCAAAACGAGCACTGCGTCGCTCCTGCCGTCGGATGTATCGCCGTAGATGCACATGCTGTTTATATACGGCGGGTCGAACGCACGCTCAAGCTCGTCCGGGCTTATGCGCTCGCCGTTGGCTCCGCTGAAAATATCGTCGTTTCTGCCGACAAAGTAATAATCGCCGTTATCGTATCTGCAAAGGTCGCCTGTATCGAACCACTCCATGGGGTCGCGCACGTATCTGACGCCTTCCTTATAATACGCATCGTGGCAGGAGGCGCCTCTCACAAAAAGGGTACCCTCGCCGCCGTCTCCGCGCACCTCAAACTCCACGGACGGGAAGGGCCTGCCTATCGAGCCCGTGAGACGGTGTTTTACGGCGCGGCGCAGCTCGACCGAGGTTATGCCTATCTCCGTCATGCCGTAGCCCACGGCGAGCAGATAGCCTATGCCGTTTATGACGCGAAGCGCCTCGGGCTTTATCATGCCGCCGCCGCTTATGCAGAAATGCACGTCTCTGCCGAAAAGGCTCTTCTGTACGTCGGAAAAGAGCTTTCCCGCCAGCTTTCTGCCGGGATAGGGCATCACGTTTTGCAGGAACAGGCTGATCTTAAGGCCCTTTTCGAGCTTTTCGAGCTGTCCGCTGTTCTTTGCCTCGGTCATTATGCCGGACAACACCGTGTTCCACAGGACCGGCGGCGCAAAAATATGCGTCACGCCGTGCAGACGGCAGGTGTTGAGTATCGTGGCAGGCGCGGTGTTTTTAAGCAGTACGAGCGTCTGGCCGAAGAGGGTGAACCATAAAAGATTGGTGACCAGTCCGAAAATATGACAAAAAGGCAAAAGCGTGAGAACGCGCTCGCCCTTCTTGTATTGCTCCCTCATGGCAGGGTTCTTTTTCATTATATACCCGGCGTTTAAAAGCTGGCTCGTTATGGCCGCGCCGCTGTAGGCATAGAGCCGGGGCCGTCCGGTCGTGCCGGAGGTGGCGAATATTATCTCGTCGGCAAAGCGCGGAGCAAAATCGGACGCTTCACTGCGCAAAAGTCCGTCTATGCCGTTATCTCCGCCGCGGTCTATAAGCGCTATCGCACCCGCCTCGCGCATCAGCGACGCGCATACCTCCTCATCGGCGGCGACGTTCAGCAAAAGAGGCGTATAGCCCGCCATGAGCAGCGCCCAGAACGCCACGAACCATTCCTCGCAGTTCTCCAGTCTCAGCCCTACGATTCCGCTTTCAGCGGGAAAAAAGCGCTCGCTTATCGCCTTTGCCGTTCCCGAAACGCTCGCGGTAAACTGCGCATAAGTAGTGGTCTTTACGGACATGCTTTTGCTGCTCTCGAAGATCACCTTTTCTGAAAATCCCGAGATCTTTGAGTATATATTTTCAAAGCTCTTATTTTCGGCTTTTAATTCAAGAATTATTCTGTCGTAAAATTTCATAGCTTCAGGCGCGCACATGCGCGGCTTTCTCCCGCTTTATATACGGAGCAGGGAACTGCCTTAAAAAGCGGCAAAATCCCATGGACCTTGTGTCGATATACATTGGAATTATATCACCGGGGGGTGGCATGTTCAAGGAAAATAAAAAATGGAAGATATCGCACGGATAATGTACGAATATGTCGAAAATGCTAATAATATTTGCGTTTTCCGTGAACACGCTCTATAATGTACGCATATATATATGTCCGTAGTATTCGGACGCGGTTATTATTATAACTCATAAATCATAAACGGAGAAAGAAGAAGAATGGAGACCCCGAAGAAAAAGTGGGGAGATCGGCGTGACGGGTATTGGCTCAAGGACATTGACGCGATGCATGCATTCACACCGTATTTGTACCCCAACCGTGCAGACAACGAGGCGTTTATCAGCGAGAGCGTGGATCTCACCGCGATAAACAAGTACCTCGAAAAGAAAAACGCGGGTCTGACCGAGGACAAATTTACGCTGTTTCATGTAATAGCGTCAGCCGTGGTCAAGACCATAACGCTCCGCCCCAAGATGAACCGGTTCATACAGGGCCGCCGCGTGTACATGCGCAAGAAGCTGGCTCTCGCATTCGTCGTAAAGAAGCGTTTTAACGACGATGCGCACGAGGCGCTTGCGTTTATCGAGTTTCCCGAGGACAGCACGATAGACAGCATCCACGAGCGTATAATGCAGGAGATACACACCTGCCGCGGCGATGCTCTTGATAACTCCACCAAGGGAATGGACATGCTTTCAAAGCTGCCCCGTCCGATCTTAAGCTTCGTCATGAAGATACTGACGATACTGGACTTTTACGGACGCGTGCCGTTGAGTCTCGTTAAAACAGACCCCAACTATGCGACCTTCTTTATATCGAACCTCGGCTCGATAGGCTTAAAGGCGGGCTATCATCATCTTACCAATTGGGGTACGAACTCATTTTTCATGGTCATAGGCGAGAAAAAGCGCGCGCCGTTCACCGACGCAGAGGGAAACACGAGCATTAGAGAAACCTTGGACCTCGGCCTTACGCTCGACGAGCGCATTGCCGACGGTTATTATTATTCCCGCTCGGTACGTCTTCTCATGCATATTTTAGCGAACCCGGAGCTTTTGGAGCTGCCGGTAAATACGGAGGTCGAATACTAAAATGAAAATAGATATAAACAAAAACGTAAGGACGCCCTGGTTCGGCTTTACCGGCGGCACGCCCACGCAGCTCGATTATCCCGAGTGCACCATGGCGGAAAACGTCGAGATCATAGCGAAGAAATACCCCGATTATACGGCGTATAAATTTATGGGCAAAAAGACGCCCTATAAAAAGGCGTTTGCGGATATAGTCGAATGCGCAAGGGCTTTGAAGGCCCTCGGCATAAAGAAGGACGACCGCGTCACGATATGCATGCCCAACTGCCCGCAGACGGTCACGATGTTCTATGCGGTCAACCTCGTCGGCGCGATAGCCAACATGATACATCCGCTCTCGGGCGAGCAGGAGATACTTTTCTACCTTAACGACTCGAAGAGCGTCGCGGCGCTCACGCTCGACCAGTTCTACGGGAAGTTCGAGTCCATACGCGACAAGGCTCCCGCTTTAAAGACGCTCATTATAACCTCCGTCAAGAACGCGCTTTCCCCCGTGATGAAGCTCGGCTATGCCCTCACAGAGGGCAAAAAGATAGCTCCCCTGCCCAAGGATGCCGATGTGCTCATGTGGAGGGACTTCTTAGGCATGGCGGGCGAGGGAGAATACCGCGTCGCACGCGACATGAACGACCCGGCGGTCATACTCTACAGCGGCGGCACGACGGGAGTAACAAAGGGCATACTGCTATCCAACCTCAACTTTAACGCTCTCGGAGCTCAGATAGTCGCGACCAACCCCATGTTCCGCGCGGGGGATAAGATGCTCGCAATAATGCCCATGTTCCACGGCTTCGGGCTGGGAGTAAGCATACATTCCATGCTTGTGAACGGCGGCTGCTGCATACTCGTGCCGCGTTTTACGCCCAAGACCTATGCGGAGCTTTTGCAGAAGCATAAGCCCAACTTCATAGCGGGCGTGCCTACGCTTTATGAAGCGCTGCTGCGCATAGAGGGACTGGAGAAGCTGGATCTTTCCTGCCTTAAGGGCGGTTTCTCCGGCGGAGATTCGCTGTCGATAGAGCTTAAAAAGCGCTTTGACGCTTTCCTTGCGGCGCACAAGGCTACCATAGAGGTGAGAGAGGGCTACGGCACGACGGAGTGCGTGACCGC
>CAYVOZ010000027.1:0-2969 GCA_964453325.1 uncultured Christensenellaceae bacterium
GAATTTGGGGTTGACGCTGACCACGGTTTTTCCGGTAGCCTTGTCTTTTCCCACCTCGTCCATGCCCTTTCCGCTCCACTCCACGTCTATGCCCGCGGTCTTAAAGGCTATGTCTACAAACTCGCGCACGGTGCGCGTCTCGTTCGTGGCTATGACATAGTCGTCGGCCTTGTCCTGCTGGAGCATGAGCCACATCGCTCTCACATAGTCCTTGGAGTGTCCCCAGTCGCGCTTGGAGTCCATGTTGCCGAGCTCGACGTGATCCAAAAGACCGTGCTTTATGCGCGCGACGGCGTCGGTAATCTTTCTCGTGACGAACTCCTTGCCGCGCCTCTCGGACTCATGATTGAAGAGTATTCCCGAGCAGACATACAGCCCGAAGCTCTCGCGGTAGTTCTTGGTTATCCAGTGGCCGTAGAGCTTTGCAACTCCGTACGGGCTCCTCGGATAGAACGGGGTCGTCTCCTTCTGCGGCATCTCCTGCACAAGCCCGAACATCTCGCTCGTGGACGCCTGATAGAATCTCGCCTCCGGCTTTACTATGCGTATCGCCTCGAGCATGTTCGTCACTCCGACGGCGTCTATATCCGCCGTTGCAAGGGGCTGCTCCCAGCTCGTCGCGACGAAGGACTGCGCCGCAAGGTTATATACCTCGTCCGCCTGTGATATCCTCATTGCGGATATGAGGGATACTATGTCGGTCATGTCCGCGTATATGAAATGTATTTTATCCTTTATGTGCGCCACGTTGCCGTAATCCACGACGCTCTTCCTGCGCATTATGCCGTATACCTCATAGCCCTTTTCCAAAAGCAGCTCGGAGAGATACGACCCGTCCTGTCCTGTTATTCCGGTCACAAGTGCATGTTTGCTCATTTTTATTCTCCTATATGTATTCTTTGCGGTTGCATATCCTGAGGTTCTCGAGCACCTTCTTTATGCCGTTGGCGCTCTGCTTCTGACAGATCAGTATGGCGTCCTCGGTGTCCACGACGACTATATCCGAGAGCCCCACGGCGGCTATAAGCTTTTCTCCGCCCTGTATCGTGCTGTTCTTGGTGTCCACGGTTATGACGTTGCCGTCCACGACATTGCCGAACTCGTTGGTCTTCTGTATGCGCTCGACCGCCAGCCAGCTGCCGACGTCGTCCCATCCGAACGTGCCGGGCAGGGTGTATATAGCGTCCGCCTTCTCCATAACGCCGTAGTCTATCGAAACGGAGTCGAATTTCTCAAATTCGTTCTTCAATACCGTTTCTTCGGCGTCCGAGCCTATGGCGCTCTCTATCGCGGCTATGCCGCCGTAAAGCGAGGGCATGTATCTTTCTATGTTTTTCAGCACCGACGAGGCCTTCCATGTGAACATGCCGCTGTTCCACAGATACTGCTCGCTCTCAAGGTACTGCTGCGCAGTCGCAAAGTTGGGCTTTTCCACAAAGCGCTTGACCGGATATGCTCTGCCCGTGCCGGCTTCGTTGTCGAACTGTATATAGCCGTAGCCCGTCTCGGGATAGGTCGGAGTTATGCCTATCGTGACGAGGTTCTCCCCGTCCTCCGCCACCGAGCAGGCGTCGTTAAGCACCTGTACGAACATGGCCGTGTATTTTATGATATGATCCGACGGCAGCACCATCATGAGCGCGTCGCCGTATTTCTTGCGTATATGCGCGGCGCCGAGCGCTATGCAAGGCGCTGTATTGCGGCCGACCGGCTCGCAGAGTATGTTCTCCTCCGGTATTTCCGGAAGCTGTTCTCTCACGAGTCCGCGGTACATCTCGCCGGTGGCGATAAAGATATCCTCGGGCTTCACGAGCGGACTTATGCGTTCTACCGTGAGCTGTATCATAGTCTTGCCGTCGCCCGTCAGCGAAATAAACTGCTTGGGAAGCTTCATCCTGCTTCTCGGCCAAAAGCGCTCGCCTCTGCCGCCTGCCATTATAAGCGCTGTCTTTTTCATACTGCCTCCTGCTCCGTTAAAAATCATATTCGCGTCAAAAGACAGACGGCCTCGCCGTCCGTCTCGTATGCTCCGATGCCGGCTGGCATAAACCAGCTGTCGCCCGCCTTGAAGTCAAACCGTTTTCCGTCCTTTACGATGCCGCCGCTGCCGGATATGACGAGCAGCGAATGAAACGAGCCGCCGTCGCAGAAGAGCTCCATGCTCCCGTGCAGCGTGATGCGGTCGAGCTTGAAATATCTGCATCCGAACAGATTTTCAAAGGCATAGCCCGCAGTGCAGAAGCACGCGTTCTCGCGCTTTTCCTCGCTCTTAACCGGCTCGTATTCCATGACGTCGAGCACTCGCGAAAGATGCAGCTCGCGCTTATTTCCGTGCGCGTCCACGCGGTCAAAGTCATATGCCCGAAACGTGGTGTTGGAGGACTGCTGTACCTCCGCGACGAGCACACCGCCGCTCGCGGAGTGCAGCACTCCCGGAGTCACCGACCATATCTGCCCGGGCTCGGCGTCCTCGCGCTTTAAATATTCGCATACCGTGCCGTTTCCGACCGCCTCCGCAAAGCGTTCCTTCGTGAGTCTGGAGTTCAGCCCGTAATAGACCGAGGCTCCCGGCTGCGCGTCGACGATGTACCATACCTCCGCCTTGCCCTGTTCGCCGTTTTCGGCGTTGGCTGTCTCGTCGGAGGGATGCACCTGAACGGACAGTGCGGTATGCACGTCCAGAAACTTTATAAGCACGGGGAATCTCCCGCCGCAGCGCGTCCCCGCCGCGCCCGGCTCCCGCGCTATATATTCGCCGAAGCTCATGCCCTTAAGGCAGCCGTTATCAATAACGCTCTGACCGCCCTCGTGCGCAGAAAGCTCCCAGCTCTCCGCCGTGACGTCAAAGCCGCTGTTCTTATCGAAAACTCTCCCGAGCATATCCCCGCCCCAGATATAGTCCTTATAGCAGGGCTTCATTTTCATGGGATAAGGCTGCATACGCTGCACCCGACCCGCGTTCGTTTGCT
>CAYVOZ010000027.1:2979-21547 GCA_964453325.1 uncultured Christensenellaceae bacterium
CCGCTTTATACCGACACATTCGTTATAACACAACAAAACCGCGTCGCTCCGCTGTCATATCCGCAAACCGACACATTTTTAAAGAGTATAGCACATAAGCTCGTCTTTAACAACCATAAAAAGGGTGACCGGAGCGGCAAACGACGCCTCTTTAAGTCACATATATCTGCAAAGCAGACAGGACAGCGCCATGCCCACGGCGTCCGTAAAGAGCGCCACAGGTACGACATATCGCGTGCGCTTCACTCCCGCGCTGCCGAAATACAGCGACACGGTATAAAACAGCGTCTCGGAGCTGCCCATATACACCGACGCGACGCGCCCGACATACGAATCCGCGCCGCTCGCGGCGTATATCCCCGCCAGCATGCCTATGCTCGCGCCGCCCGAAAAGGGACGCATCACCGCGACGGGTATGAGCTCGGCGGGCAGTCCGAGGCGGCTCGTCACCGGCGTCAGCACGCTTATGAACGCCTCGAAAGCGCCCGACGCGCGCAGCATGCTCACTGCAAATATCATAGCCACCATATACGGCAGTATGCGAAAGCACAGGCCCGCGCCCTGACGCGCTCCGGCTATGAAGGACTCGTATATATCGACGCGCTTAATGAGCACGTAGGCCACAATGGCTGCTATGAATAAGGGCATCGCGGCGTTCGCCGCAAACGTCACCGCCTGCAAGGCCCGAGCCTCGAGACGAGCTTTCCGATCGCGACCCCGAAAATCGCCGTTCCGAGCGTAGCTAAAAACGCGGGCAGCACGATATCCGCCGCGTTCTCAGAGCCCGCGGCGCTCCTGACGGCTATTATCGACAGCGGCAGAAGCTGCACGGACGCCGTATTCAGTATGAGAAACGTGCACATATCGTCCGTGGCCCGCCCGGGCGTCGGATTATCCCTGTTTAGCTCCTGCATGGCCTTAAGGCCGAAGGGCGTGGCGGCGTTGCCCATGCCGAGCATATTCGCCACGATATTGAGCGTTATGAGGCTGACCGCGCTGCTCCCGCGCTTTATGCCCGTAAACAGAAGGGCTATCATTCTCTCCGCGCGCTTTGCGATGCTTTTTATGAGGCCTGCGTCCTCGGCTATCTTAAGAACTCCGAGCCAAAGCGCATAAACGCCCAGCATGGATATGCTGAGCGCCGCGGCCTCCTTTGCCCCCTCGAGCACCGCGCCCGAGACGGCCTCCGTGTTTCCCGTGATAAAGCCTGCGACCACTCCCGCCACGATGAGCCCGGCCCAAACGTATTTTATCAAAGCTCACGCCTCCGTCATAAAACATCCTTTTATGATGGATATGCTTTGACTCTGTCAGATATTATCGAGCATTATCCTGTATACCCTGTTTTTAGGCACCTCGAGCTCTGTGGCTATCTGCGCCACCGCTGTCTTTTTGCTCACGCCGTCGCCAATATACTCCTCCAGCATAGTTAGTATATCCTCGTCCGTGACCTCTCTTTTTGCGTCGCTGCCGCCCTCTATTACGAGCACGTATTCTCCCTTTATATCCGCGTCCGCGTATTTCTCCGCCGCGGCGCAAAGCGTCGTTCTGTCGATGCTCTCATAGAGCTTCGTGAGCTCCTTGCATATCGATACCCGCCTGTCGCCTGCCTCCGCCGCCAGCTCGGCGAGCGTCGCCGCGAGCCTTTTCGGGCTCTCGTATATCACCGATGTGCAGGTATAGCCCTTTATGCGCGCTATCGCCGCCGCGCGCGTGTTGTCCCGCGGTAAAAAGCCCTCGAAAACGAATCTCTCCGCCGAAAGCCCGGAGAGCACGAGCGCCGTTATCGCCGCGCACGCGCCGGGTATCGCCGTGACCGTCATGCCCTCCGCCGCCGCGCGCGCGACGAGAGAATCCCCGGGGTCGGATATTATGGGCGTGCCAGCGTCCGTGACGAGCGCCACGCTTTTTCCCTCGCGCAGAAACGAAAGTATGAGCTCCTCTCGCTGTCCTCCGGAATACTCGTGATAGCTTATCAGCCTGTTTTTAATGCCCAGATGATTTAAAAGCTTAACGGTGTGCCGCGTGTCCTCCGCAGCAACGACGTCTGCCGCCGCGAGCGTCTCCGCGGCGCGCGCGGATATGTCCCCAAGGTTGCCTATGGGCGTTGCGACTATATAAAGCGTTCCCTTATCCATTTTTGCTCCTGTGATATATCTTGTCCATTTCCGCCGTATAGCTGCCGTCCGCGTTCTGTATCACGAGCGGCGTCTCTATCACGCAGTCGGGCTTCGCGTCCTTTATACCCTTTATGAGCACGAGTATGGGCGGCTTTCCCTCCTCGCTCTGCACGGTGCGTATTATCTTGGGCTCTATTCCGTATTTCTTCATGGTATATATGAGCTCCGCGGCACGCTTTGCACGGTGTACCATATAGAGCCTGCCCGCCGTCTGTAAGAGCTCCGACGCGCTTTTTACGGCGTCGTCCATAGTGCACATGACCTCGTGCCTCGCTATGGTCATCTCCTCCGAGGCGCTCCTTCTGCCCGAGCCCACCCTTTCATAGGGCGGGTTTATAAGCACGGCGTTCACATAGCCGCCTATGAGTCCGAATGCGTTTCTGAGGTCGCCCTCGATTATACGTATTCTGTCCTCCATGCCGTTGAGCTCAACGTTTCTGCGCGCGAGCTCCGCCGCTCGCGGCTGCAGCTCAATGCCTATGACGCGCGCGCCCGTGCGCGCCGAGACGAGCAGGGGTATAACGCCCGTGCCCGTGCCGAGGTCCGCGACCGTCTCTCTCGGGCGCGCCTCCGCAAAGCCCGCGAGCAAAACGGCGTCCGTACCGAGCCGGAACACGCGGTCGTCCTGCAAAAGTCTCAGTCCCTTATATTGAAGATCGTCCGTACCCTGCAAATCCGTATTCATGCGTCAAGTATACCATACGGAGACGGGCGGGAACAGTCCGATAGTTGATCCGTCAAAAAACCGTGCTCCCTTACGCTCTTAAACCGACAGGGAACGATCTATACGTTTTCCTGACGCTTTCTTTATGCGCAAATGCAGTTTTTACTATATTTCTGTTTCATAATTTATACAATTATGTTAGAATATGTCTACAAACGGATTGGAGCACATCATTTTGGAAATGCGCAGCCATAATCAGCTTTTCGGCAGCGAAGGACAGCTTCGCGCAATACTCTCGGGACTTAACGCCGGAGTCTCCGTTTCCGCCGTAACGGACGGACGGCTTAAATACATTTATGCCAACGACTCGTTCTTTTCGATATACGGCTATACGCGGGAGCAATTCGCCTCGGAGATAAGCTATCCGCTGCAGCTCGTGTTCCCGGAGGACAGGGCCGCTGCGGAGCGCGCGATACTGGACTTTATCGGCACCCGCTCCCCGGCGGTGCACGAATACCGCTGCGTAAAGCGGGACGGCAGCATCGTCCATATGCGGCTGAGCGTTTCTCCCGTCGGGCTCGCCGGTATACCCGACACGGTATGCATGGCAGAGCATACGGACATAACGCAGCAGGTACGCGACGCGGAGCGGATACTCTCGCTTAACGCGGACTATGAAAACATCATAAACGACATCCCCGGCGGCTACTGCCGGCTGCGCATACACGAGGACGGCAGCCTCTCCACCGAATACGTCAACGACAGCATGTGCAAAATGCGCGGTCTCAGCCGGGAGCAGCTTTTAAGCGTATCCGGCGACGATCTCATACTCTCCGTGCATCCCGCCGACGCCGACGCGCTCCGCGCGGTCATAGGCGAAATGATAGCCACCGGAGAGACCCGCAGCGCGACATACAGCCTTTTGAACGCCGACGGGGATTATATCCGAGTGCAGGTGAACGGCCGCATGACGACGGGCGAGCACGGCGAAAGATACCTGAACGCCTATTACGCCGATATAACCGAGCGCGAACAAAAGGAGCGCTCCTATCACGAGACGCTTTCCTCCATGCTCTCGTCCATGATGCACGCCTCGACCGACCTCTCGTTCGTCAAGGACGTCTCCTTCAGGTATATCTGCGGCAGCCGCGCCTTTGCCAATATGGTCGGACTCGAAGACGAGCTCAGCCTCTCCGGAAAGACCGACTACGATCTTTTTGATAAAGACCTCGCAGAGCAGTACCGCGCCGACGACAGGAAGCTCATCGAGGGCGGCGAATCCCTTATTGACTATATGGAGCAGATACCCTCCGTCGACGGCCTTCCGCGCTATTCCGTCACGTCAAAGTACCTCCTTTACGATTCCTACGGCAATGTGATAGGCATATACGGCACCGGGCGCGACGTCACGGAGACGCGCACCGCCTTTGAGCAGCTTAAGCTTTTGACGGACAGCATACCCGGAGGTCTGCTCACATATGCCACCTCGGGCGGCGCGTTAAAGGTCACATACTTCAACGACGGCATCTGCCGGATGCTCGGCTGCACGCGCGAGGAGTATAAAGAAGCCACCGACAAAGGGATCATAACCTCGGTCTTTGAGGAGGATATACCCTATCTTAAAAAACACATAGCCGCCATGATCACCGAGGGCACTCCCATAGACTGCACCTACCGTCTGCATAACATGAACAACGACGGCTTCAAGTGGGTCAATCTGCGCGTCGCGCCCCCGGAAAAGCTGGGCAGCGAGCGATTCGCAAACGCCGTGCTTTACGACGTCACGGAGCAGAAGGCTGCGGCTGAGGCCGCGTTCATACACCAAAGAGAGCTCGATTCCGCGTTGTCGCAGATGGGACGGATAATAAGCGAATACGACGTCGCGACACGGACCCTCACTCTGCCGGAGACATACGCCGAAAAATACGGCCTGCCGCGCGTCTGCGAGAACGTCCCCGAATGCTTTAAGGACACCGGCAGGATGACCGATGAAATGTATACGCTGTATGCCGGACTGTACGCGGCCATACTCCGCGGCGAAAAGACCGGCGTGGCAGAGATACAGAAGATGGATGAAAATGGCGCCGCACACTGGGACCGGATGGAGTTCGTGACGGTGTTCGGCGAAAACGGCAGGCCCGTAAAGGCCCTCATAGCGGCGGACGACACCACCGAGCAGCATAACCGCTACGAGCTCGAGAAAAACAGGCCCACGCTCGGCGAGGGCAATCTCATAGTGCACGCCCTTTTTGACCTGAACACGGGCGAAACGCTGGACTATGCATACGCCGACGGGCGCGAGGTCCCGCCCGAAGAAAGGACGGTCTTTCTCACAGACCCGCACAGCCTTAACTTCCATATCGTGAACGAGGACGACCGCAGACGCTACCGCGAGCTCAACGACCCGGCAAAGCTGCTTTCGAGGTTTGCGGAGGGCGAGACCGAGCTATGCATGGACTACCGCAGAAGAATGACCGACGGGAGCGTGATCTGGGTCCGGAATCTTTTGCATATGATGCAGGAGCCCGGCGGCTCGGACGTGCTGCTGTTTGAATACTGCTACAATATAAACGACGAAAAGCTCATAGAGAGCATGTATGCCGCCATAGTCAACGAGAACTTCGATTATGTCGCGCGCGTCGATATAAGGACCGGCCGCTTCTCCGTAGTACGGAACAACGACGTGCTTTACGGCATGCCTCCCGGGAACGGCGAGGATTTTGACGCGGTAACGTCCGATATAGCCGATAGATTCATACATCCCGACGACAAGGATGCGACCGCGTACAACATGAGCCTTGAGGGCATACGAAAGAACCTGTCCGGTACGAGCCGCTTCAGGTATATTTTCCGTCTCATTCTTCCTAACGGCACGATCCGTCACAAAAAGCTGACTATGTATTATCTCGACCGAGATACGGACTCTGTCATAATAACCCGCGAGGACGTTACGCAGGTGCTGCGCGAGGAGGCCGAGAAGAGCGCCGCTCTTGCCGACGCACTGACCGCCGCGAAGCAGGCAAGTCTCGCCAAGTCCACGTTCCTTTCGCGCATGAGCCACGAGCTGCGCACTCCCATGAACGCCATAATCGGTCTGTCCGCGCTGTCCGCCTCCGAGCTCGACGATCCCAAGGCAATGGAGAACAACATCGGCAAAATAGGCATCTCCGCGCGGTATCTGCTCTCCCTTATAAACGATATACTTGAAATGAGCCGCATAGAGAGCGGACGCATGACGCTCTCGGAGGACCCCTTCGATTTTGAGCAGTTCATCTCCGAGGTCAATACCATAATCTACTCTCAGGCCGAAGCCCACGGGCTCGATTATGACGTTATCGTCAGGAGCTATACCGAGCCGACATATGTAGGCGACGCCACAAAGCTGCAGGAGATACTTGTGAACGTGCTCGGCAATGCCGTAAAGTTCACCCCCTCCGGCGGCAAGGTCACTCTCGCCATAGAACAGCTGCGCCGCGTCAAGGACCGCGCCGTGCTGCGCTTTACGGTATCGGATACCGGCATAGGCATGGACGAGGAATTTCTTCCGCATCTGTTCGATCCCTTCTCTCAGGAATCCGCAAGCTATACCTCCACCTCCACCGGCACCGGCCTCGGTCTCGCCATCACCAAGACGCTCACGGAGATGATGAACGGACAGATACAGGTAAAGAGCATCAAGGATGTGGGCAGCGTATTCACGATAGACCTGCAATTAGGGATATCCGACGAGAGCCGCCATTATCTCGACTTGGTGGCGTCCATGAATTTAGACAGCCTGCGCGCGCTCGTCGTGGACGACGACGTGACCGTCTGCACAAGCACAGAAAAGATGCTCAAGGCCATGGGAATGAAGGCGGAATGGGCGGATTCGGGCTCTGCTGCGATAGACCGCGTAGAGACGGCCCATGCGGAGAAGAAGGACTTCGACACCATTTTCATAGACTGGAAAATGCCCGATATGGACGGCATCGAGACCACGCGCAGGATAAGGCGCATCGTCGGCCCGGATATAACGATAATCATAATGACCGCATACGACTGGCTCTCGATAGAGGCGGAGGCATACGAGGCGGGCGTGGACATGTTTATGGAAAAGCCGCTCTTCCAGTCGTCTGTAATAAAGGCTTTTGAGCGTGTATTTTTCACCCACAGAGAAAAGATAGAGCCCGTGCCCGAAAAGAAGCCCGACCTTGCCGGACGGCGCATACTCATAGCAGAGGACCATCCTCTCAATATCGAGGTGGCAAGGAGGCTCCTCGAAAAGGCCGGCGCGGAGACCGTCATAGCTAACAACGGGCTGGAGGCCTTAGAGACCTTTACGACCGCAGAGGACGGCTATTTCGACGCCATACTCATGGATATACGCATGCCCGAGATGGACGGTCTGACCGCCGCAAAGAGCATCCGTAAGCTCAGAAAAAAATACAGCCGCGATATACCCATAATCGCCATGACCGCCAACGCGTTCGACGACGATGTGGAGCTTTCGCTCAAGAGCGGCATGAACGCTCACCTGACAAAGCCCATAGAGCCAAAGCTGCTCTACAGTACACTTGACAGGCTTATCAAGCAGTCGCGGATATGATGCGCCGTTTATGTGTTAAACGTCCGCACTGTCCGCGAAAACACCCGGGGGAGACAGCAAGCAATGTCTAAAACCATACTACTGGTTGAAGGAAACGAAGCAAACCGCAGCATACTGAGAAATCTGCTGCAGCCAGAATATTCACTCATGTATGCGGATAACGGTCAGGACGCCATAGCGCTTCTGATGCGTGAGTACCGGTTCATCACCGCCGTGCTTTTAAGCATCACTCCTCCCTCCGTCGACGGTCTTGACGTGCTCGAAAAGATGCAGAAAAACCCCGTGCTCTCCCAGATACCCGTCGTTGTGATATCGGGCAGCACCGATAAGGCCGCAGAGAAAAGGGCGCTGGCTCTCGGCGCAACGGATTATATAACAAAGCCGTTTGATCAGGAGATAATTTTACGGCGCATACACAATTTCATCAGGCTCAGAGAGACATCGTCCATCACCAACACGTTCCAGCGCGACAGGCTCACGGGCATGTGGAACCGCGAGGCGTTTTTCGAGAAGGCCGAGTGGAATATAAAGAGAAAGCCCGACGGGTATTTCGTGCTGTGCTGCATGGATATAGACAACTTTAAGATAATCAATGACCAGTACGGCACCGAAAAGGGCGACAGCGTGCTCAGAAATCTTGCCATGAAGATACAGGCGGACTGCGACGCCCACGGCGGGATATGCGGACGCATTTCCGCTGATAACTTTGTCGTGCTTTATCCCCGCAGCGCAGTCGACAGCGGAGCGGTGGATATCTCCGCGGACAGCGTGTCCGAGGGTGAGGGACTGCCCTTCCCCATTACGCTCAGCATAGGCTTTTACGTTATAGACGACAAGAGTTTGAAGGTCAGCGCCATGTACGACAGGGCGCATATCGCGCAGGCTGCCGTCAAGGGTCGCTATGACGTCCACGTCTCAAAGTACGGCGAGGACATGCGCCGCACGCTGCTCGCAAGGCAGGAGATCGTCGGCAGCATGAACTCCGCGCTCACGTCGGGCCAGTTCGAGGCATGGTTCCAGCCGCAGTATAACCATTCCACAGGAGCGCTCATAGGCGCGGAGGCGCTCGCGCGCTGGCGGCACCCCGTCCGCGGCATGATATCCCCCAATGACTTTATACCGATCTTCGAGCGCAACGGCTTTATTTACGAGCTGGACAGATATATATGGGAGCAGGCTCTCATTTACCTGCGCAAATGGACGGACGAGGGCAGAGACCCTCTTCCCGTATCCGTAAACATATCGAGATATGACCTCTTCAGAAGCAATCTCGCAAGCACCTTTACGGAGCTTCTTGATAAATACGGCCTGCCGGCAGAGCTTTTAAGGCTTGAGATCACGGAATCCGCATTCGCGGAATCCACGAAGCAGGTCGTAAAAATAGTGAGGGAGCTCATCGATCGCGGCTTTACCGTCGAGATAGACGACTTCGGCAGCGGCTATTCCTCTCTCAATACTCTGAAGGATGTGCCTGCGCATATTATCAAGCTGGACATGCACTTTTTGGAGAACAGCGACAACTCCGGACGCGGCGGGAACATACTCGAGTCCGTCGTCCGCATGTCAAAGTGGCTCGGCATGGCGGTCATCGCCGAGGGCGTTGAGGACGAGAATCAGGCGGAGTTTTTGCAGTCCATAGGCTGTTACTATATGCAGGGCAACTATTATTCTATGCCCCTTCCCGCATCGGAATACGAGGCTCTTGCGGGCAGCATGAGGAAAGAAGAAAAACTCACCGTTGCGGGACCCGTATCGGACGCGGGCGGCGACTCTCTTTGGAATTCGGATTCCATTGATACTCTGATATTCAACAGCTATATAGGCGCCGCGTGCGTTTTTGAATACAGCAGCGGCGTGTGCGAGATACTGCGCGCAAACGCCAAGTTTGCCCGCATGCTCGGTCGGGACGTCTCGCTCGAGCAGGCCATGGCCCTGCCGTGGGCATGCAGCATTGACGCGCAAAGCGCAGAGGAAAGAGCGCGCACCATACGCCTCGCCATAGATAGTCCCGGAATCGAATATTCCGACGTGACGGTATTTCACGACCTTTTATGCGACGGAAGGGATATACATATACTTTCCTCTCTGCGCGTCATCGCCGCCGCCGGGGACAGATACCTCATATTCTGCGCCTCGGACAACATCACGGCTCAGTGCGCCGCGGAGGAGAAGGAGCGCGAGACCTCCGATCTGCTGCGCGCCATAATGAACAACATGCGCGGCGGCGTATCCGCCGCGACTATGGACGGAGCCCGCGCAAACTACATATTTGCGAACGACAGGTTTTACGCCATGCTCGGATATACGCGGGAGCAGTATGACTCCGAGCTCAAAAACGGGCTCGAGGACATCATATTTCCCGAGGACATGCCCCGTACAAACGAGACCGTCCGTAAAAACGAGAGCTCGGGGGGCAGCACTACCGTCGAATACCGCGTGAGAAAGCGCGACGGCAGCGTCATGTGGATGCGCGCCGACGGCACGGTCTGCCGTATAGAGGGCATAGACAAGCCCGTACACATCGCTCTGCATACGGACATAACCGCCGAAAAGGAGATGGAGCGCAGGCTGCGGCTCGCGGATTTCGACGGAATGACGGGGGTTTACAACAAGACCGCCACAGAGGAGCTCATTGCGGGAAGTCTGGCCCGCGGCAGCGGTGCATGCGCTCTGCTCATAGGCGATATCGATAATTTAAAGACCATAAACGACACACTGGGGCATATACAGGGAGATATCGCCATAAAGAGAGTGGCCACGCTGCTGCACTCCCAGTTCCGCCAGACCGATATCGTCGGGCGTATAGGCGGAGACGAGTTTGCCGTTTTCGTAAGCGATATAACCGAAAAGCGCATAAGAGATACTCTCGTCGCATTCATGCGCAGGCTTTCGTCGGTGCGCATAGGCGAGCGCGGCGATTTTCCCGTTCACAGCAGCATAGGCGTCGCCGTAGGCACGCATGGCGCGGATACCTATCGGGAGCTCTTCAGCCGCGCTGACAAGGCGCTGTATCACGTCAAGCGCAACGGCAGGGATAACTTTGCGTTCTATACTCCGGATATGGAAAATGCGGCGTATGTATACGAAAGCCGGTACGAGGGATCGAAGTGGCAGACGAGCCTTTTTGACGCGGACGAGCTCGACGATCTTGTCAGAGCCGTTTCGACGTTATATCCGATCATAATATCCGCAAATCTCACTCAGAACAGCTATTATATGCTGCATCAGGACGGTTTTTCCGCCTTCCGTCCCGCAAATGCGGGAGAGTTCGATAAACTGATAGCATCGGCAGCCGAAACCTATCATCCCGAGGACCGCGAGGGCTTTTTACGCACCTTCTCGCGCAAGAGCCTTATTGCCATGTGCGGGCGAGCGGAGAGCCCTGTAAGCTATACGGGAAGACAGGCCGGATACGACGGCGAATACAGAAGCATACGAACGGACGTCATATTTACAAAAAGGGACGACTCCGACGATATCACCGGCATATCGCTGTCGCGTGAATGCTGACGGAGCCGAAGAGCATAAGTTTGATCCGGGCATTGCGGGCGCCGCGCATAACGCTTATAATCAAATAAGAATATCGCGGCGCTTTTATGCGTCCGAAACAGGATCGAGGGGTCTTTAAATGGAGCACGGTTTTTTAAGAACGGCGGCGGCAACGCCGGTTATCAAGGTCGCCGATACGGAATACAACGCGGACAGCATCATCTCTCTCATAGAAGAAGCGGGAGCCGACGGAGTAAAGCTCATGGTCTTTCCGGAGCTTTGCATAACGGGCTATACCTGCTCGGACCTGTTCTTTCAGCGTCCCCTGCTCGACGGAGCGAGGTCGGCGCTCGCGCGCATAGAAAAGGCGGTCATAAGGGCAGGGCTCACGGCGGTCGTCGGGCTGCCTCTCGTCCACGAGAACAAGCTATATAACTGCGCGGCGGTGATATGCCCGGATGGGCTCGCGGCGATCGTGCCCAAGACCAACCTTCCGAACTATTCGGAGTATTACGAGGCAAGGCAGTTCACTCCCGCTCCCGACGAGGAGAGCGCGATAATGCTGCTGGGCAAGGAGGTACCGTTCGGCACGGGGCTGGTTTTCGAGTGCACCGACATGCCCGGCTATACGTTCGGAGCGGAGATATGCGAGGATCTTTGGGTCCCCGAAAGCCCATCCGTTTATCTCGCAGGCTCCGGCGCGAATATAATACTCAATCTCTCCGCGGGAGACGAGATCATAGGCAAGGCGGACTACCGCCGCATGATGGTAAAAAGCCAGTCCGGCAGGCTCGTCTGCGCGTATGTATACGCAGGCGCGGGCGACGGGGAATCCACGACGGACGTTGTATTCTCCGGCCACAGGCTGATATGCGAGAACGGCAGCCTTTTAAACGAGAGCAGGCTTTTTACCTCCGGCCTCACGGTGACGGATATCGATACGGAAAAGCTCGCGGGCGAGCGCATACGCATGAACACGTTCCCGACGGCGCCGTACTGCCGCAGGATATACTTCTCTCAGGATACGGAGCTCAAAAACTTTACGCGGGAGATAAAAAAGCATCCCTTCATACCTCACGAGGACAGAATGGACGACGATCTCTCTCTCATACTCGATATACAGTCCGCGGGGCTAAAGAAGCGCATACTTCACACCAACGTTAAGACCGCGCTCATAGGCATATCCGGCGGCCTCGACTCTACGCTCGCGCTCATATGCGCGGTGCGCGCCATGGACTCGCTTTCCCGCCCGCGTACAGACGTCATAGCCGTGACTATGCCCTGCTTCGGCACGACAAAGCGCACAAAGAGCAACGCCGAAAGGCTCTGCGAAAAGCTGGGAGTGAGCTTTAAGGACGTGAATATCTCCGAAAGCGTGCTCTCCCACTTTAAGGATATCGGTCAGCCCTCCGACAAATACGACGTCACATTTGAAAACGCGCAGGCCCGCGAGCGCACTCAGGTGCTCATGGACATAGCCAACATGACGGGCGGCATGGTCATAGGCACAGGCGACCTTTCCGAGCTCGCACTCGGATGGGCGACGTACAACGGCGACCATATGTCCATGTACGGCGTAAACGCCTCCATACCCAAGACGCTTGTGCGGCATTTAGTGAGGTATTATGCGGATACCGCAGATGACGCGGAGCTCAAGGCCACGCTTTACGATATACTTGATACCCCCGTCAGCCCCGAGCTTCTGCCCGCGGAGAACGGCGAGATATCGCAGAAGACGGAGGGCATAGTCGGCCCCTACGAGCTGCACGACTTTTTCCTGTATTATATGATGCGCTTCGGCTTTGCGCCCAAAAAAATACTCTTCCTTGCGGAGAGAGCCTTCGGCGGGGATTATGAAGCCGGCGAGATAAAGCGCTGGCTCGGGATATTTATAAGGCGCTTCTTTAATCAGCAGTTCAAGCGCTCCTGCGTGCCCGACGGCACAAAGGTGGGCTCGGTGGCTCTCTCCCCTCGCGGAGACTGGCGCATGCCGAGCGACGCCTGCGCAGCGCTCTGGTCAAGGGACCTCGAGTAGCTTTTATCTGACGAAAACGGGCGTCGTTCGGGGTATTCCCCGTGCGACGCCCTGTTTTTTTTACAGCTCCGGATATATCTTTACTCTGTTTCCCTCTAACTCGCAGACGTATTTCACCTTTGTGAATCTGTCGGGTATCACGATCGAGGGGCCGGTCTTTCCGAGATACAGCTTATAGGTGCCTACAGGCGCGGTATAAACTATAGTCTCTCCGCAGCCTAACGTCCTGTCGGGAAAGTGCGTGGGCGCTGTCGTGCATTTTAGCATCACGGGCAGCCTCGCTATCGTACCCGTATCGCCGGGTACTCTGCGGACGGTTATGTTCGGCTCCGTCACCATTCTGCTGAGCCTCGCCGTGTTCTCGGCGGCCTGCCTGTTCATTCCGTCAAGATTCAGTATATGGTTATATACGGCTATCGCGTCGTCAATCCTGCCCTGACGCTCGTATTCCTCCGCGCTTCTGATAAGATTCCCCATGCGCGAGATATCCGCAGCCGGAGCCTCGTTCGGGCGCTCCACCTTTGTGCCGCAATATGTGCAGAAGGCAAACTCTCTCGTCTCGTCAAAGGATATATCCGCATGACAGGTGGGACATTTTGAAAATACTATCATATATGACCTCCCGGTGTTGTATTTCTGTCTGTTATTACTCGAGTTACCGTGTATTTATACTATCATCGAGCCGTTCTCGTGTCAACGCGAGAATTTTGTTCCGTAAATCAAAAGAGCCCGTGCGCAACGCACAGACCCTCGTAGACTGTATGCTAATACTCGTCGCCCGTATCGGGAAGCGAGAGCGCTCTTCTTATATATGCTCCGACGTCGTCGGGGTCTATGCCGAGCGCATATGCAAATTCCTCTCTTACGAGCTTTACCGCGGCCTTCAGAGTGCTGTCGTCGGATACGTTCAGCTTCTTGTTCTTTGTGTGCAGCTCCTGCTTTTGCAGGTATATGCAGCTTATCATCAAAAGCAGCTCCTTCTGCACGCCGGTGGCAAGTATCTCGCCAAACCGCTCCGTCCTCTCGCGTTTATCGTCTATCCACATGAGCTCGCTTCCGCGCGCGGATTCGAGCAGGCTGTCTATCTGCGGCTTTGTCAGCACATGGCGCATTTTGGCGACCAGCTTTTTGTTGTCTGCCGGAACCGACATGACAAGATCCCGGTTCTCCTCCTGCCTCAATATATAGTAAGGCCGCTCGGGCATTTCGGGCGAGAGAGACATCATCTTGACGTCCTCTACACAGCATATGCCCTTGATGCCGTATATCACATAATCTCCTTTTTCAAACCGACAGTCCTTCATTACAATCTCCTTATGTCCCCTCCGTGGGGCGCAGTCAGAAACACAAAGCAGCGGGTATTCTTTCCCGACGCCGTAAAACCGTGTGCAAATTTCCTAAAGATCTAAGAAAAATACGCGGCCTGCAGCCGGTTGCCCGTCTGCAAAGCCACACACTGCTTACTATATTATATATAAAAACGGGCTCCGTTTCAAGTCCCATTTTCTGCCGCGATCCGCGAAAACAACGCTCTGACGTCGAAATAAAGGCTTTTGCGGGACGTCAGACGCCGCTTCGGCCGTCCCCGCACGTACTTTGTGGCAAATAGCGAACGTTTGTTCACTGTTTGGCGCATAATGTAACAAATCGGCAAACTCTATGAATATTGGGTGAATACTCTTTTTTTTTTGAGCAAAAGCATGATAGTATTCATTTATAAGGCATATGTACGAGGTGCGGGAATGAATAAAAAAGTGGACAGACGGGTGAAGTATACGAAGATGGTATTGAGGCACAGCTTTGTGGAGCTGCTGCGTGAAAAGCCCATCTCACGCATAACCGTAAAGGAGATCTGCGAGCGTGCCGAGATCAACCGCGGCACCTTCTATTCTCATTATTTAGACCAATACGACCTTCTAAAAAAGATAGAGGCGGAGCTTTTCGACGACATCAGCGCGTTCGTGGACGACGCCGTGACGGCAGGCAGCATAAACAACCTCGCGGAGGTACTGCCGCCCGTGCTGACGTATCTTAAAAACAACGGCGAACTCGTGACCGTGCTTCTGAGCGGAAACGGCGATATGAATTTTCAAAGCGAGATAATAACCGTTATGCTCAATAAATGCATGTCGTTCTTTCCCACGAACGGCAGCGACCCGGAGCTCACGCTGAACACCTGCTTTTTCATGATAACAGGCTGCTTCGGCATTATAAGAAAATGGATACTCGAGCAGCCCGATAAGACGCCCGAGGAGGTATCGGCCGCCATCACCGGCGCAATGCATAACATACCGCGCGTTTTATGCTGACTTGAAAGTAAAAAGCCGCGGCGCGTCCGGTTTTCTCCGGGACCGCCGCGGCTTTTTATTTGCTTTCTCTTACGCCAGATTCTCGGGATTGAGCCCAAGGAGCGCGGGCAGCACGAAGCGCCCGTCCTTTCTTATGAGAACGTCGTCGAACCATATCTCGCCGCCGCCGTACTCCGGAGTCTGTATCAGCACGAGATCCCAGTGCACGCTGCTCTTGTTGCCGTTATAGGCGTCGTCATAGCACGAGCCCGGCGTAAAATGGAACGAGCCCGCTATCTTCTCGTCAAACAGCGTATCGCCCATGGGCTGAGTCACAAACGGGTTCACACCGAGAGCAAACTCGCCGACATAGCGCGCGCCCTCGTCGGTGTTCAGCAACGACTCCATACGGGAGATATCGTTCGAGGACGCGGATACTATTTTGCCGTCCTTGAACGTGAATTTTATGCTGTCGTATTTAAAGCCCTGAAGAGTGCTCGGCGTGTTGAAGGCTATCGTGCCGTTCACGCTCTCGCGCACGGGCGCGGTATATACCTCTCCGTCCGGGATGTTCATATGACCTGCGCATTTCACTCCGCCTATGCCCTTTATCGAGAACGTGAGATCCGTGTCCTTCGCGGTGATACGCACCTTATCGGTCTTGTTTATGAGCTCGATGAGCGGATCCATGGCCTTGTCCATCTTTGCATAGTCGAGATTGCATACCTTGAAGTAAAAGTCCTCAAAGTCCTCCGTGCTCATGCCGGACATCTGCGCCATGGCGGCGTTCGGGTAGCGCAGTACGACCCATTTCGTATCGCAGATGCGCACCTCGTGATGCACGCGCTTCATATATACCTGATTATATAGCGACAGCTTTTCGGACGGCACCATTGACTTCTCGTAGGAGTTGTCCGGTCCGCGGAACGCCACATATGCGTCCATGTCCTTCATGCGCGCCTCGTCCCATTTCGTTTGCAGCTCTGCGGCCTCGGGAGTGAGGTTCTTGAGCCACATCGCCTCCGCGCGGCTCCTGACCATATCTATAAAAGGTATGCCTCCGCGCTTTACGACCGCCTTTATCATCTCCTCCGCGACGGTCTCGTCGCAGTCGAACACCTCTATGAGGACCTTTTCGCCCTGCTTTATATCGAGCGAGTAGTTTATAAGCGATTCAGCTAACTGTCTCAGTCTCGGATCTGTCATTTAAAAATACTTCCTTTCTCCGCAAAAGCTTATTTATTTTGATTATATGACCGTCACGCGGCCTTTTCAAGCCCCTCAAAAAAGCCGAGTATGCGCTCGCAGTATTCCGTGTCCTCTCTTACGGCTTTAAAATCGTTGTCCAGGATAATAAAATGCGCGTCCCCCGGCCTCACCCATATATCAGCCTTGCCCCCCGCGGCGGCTGCGAGCCGCACGGTGTTGTCGGGAGGCACGGACGCGTCCCCCGCGCTGGCGATGAGCAGCACCGGTCTTCCGTCCGCGTTTGCTATCTGCACATCCGGACGCATGGCGTCCACGGCGTCTCCGAACTCCGTTTTTAGCGCCATATGCATTATGCTCTTGGCGAGACCCTCCAATATCCCCGGCGCGCCGTATTTACGCATCATGCTCCACGAGACCTCCTCAAACGAGGAGTATGCGCTCATGGCTATAAGACCGTCTATATCGGCGTTGCTGCCGAAGGCGTTTATCGCCGTCGCTCCGCCCATGGACACGCCCTGAACGACTACGGATACGTCTTTGTATTCCGGAACACTCTTTATATAGTCCGTGACCGCCGCGACGTCAGCCGCCTCGAGATAGCCGAAGCAAAGACCGTCTCCCCCGCTCCTGCCGTGACCGCGGAGCTCTAACAGAAACGAGCTTATGCCCTCGTCCGCGAGCCATGCCGCCTGCGGATAAAAATACGTCACGGACGGCTGCTCCATGCCGGAGAGCAGTATGACGGCCGCACGCGGGTCCTCCGCGCGCACCTCGGAAACGAATACGTCTATACCGTCCGCGGTCGTGAGCATATGCTCCTCCGCAGTCAGAGCGAATTCCTCCGGCGTATATATGTCCTGCATGGGATATTGCTCCGTCGCCTCGCCGCGGTACCCGACATGCTTCGTGCTCATATACTTCACGAGGCCCATGGGTATCACGACGGCAAGCGCGGCAAAAAACACGAGCACGCCGAGAACAATCGCGATTATCCTGACGGCGAGCCTGCGTCTTTTGTTGCCGGTCTTTATCTGCGTATCCATGCTCAGCCTCCCGACAGTCCCTCCGCGAGCCCCAAGAGCGCCACTCCAACCATCACCGTAATAATAGCGGCGTATTGCGCGCGCGTCAGCCTTTCCTTTAAGAATATGCGCGAGAGCAGCACAGACACCGCGCAGTATGACGCTATCATGGGCGCCGCGACGACCGCGCTGCCGCCAATGACGTATACATAGGCTATCTGCCCGCCCGTCTCGAACAGCGCCGCGAGCATGCGCGGGCCCTGCCCCTTTATGCGCAGCCTCTCTTTCTTTATTATTACCACAAAAATAAAGCATATGACCGCGCATATGAAAAATGTCAGCTCATACGCTATAAGCGCCCCGTCCTCTGTTATGAGCGGAGCATCCTCGTTGAGATATACCGCGTCGGCAAACGTGCCAATGCCGTCTATCGCACAGTAAAGCAGCGGAAAGAGCAGCGAAAAGAGCTTTCTTTTGCCCGTCTCTTTCAAAAGCGCCTTTTCCTCGCGCGTCTCTATGACCGCCAGCCATATAAGTCCGCCCGTTATGACGACGATGCCCGCCGTCTGCACGGCGTCAGGCATCTGACGCAGGAATATAAGGCAGAGTATGGCGGTGACGGCCCCCGAGGAGTTCTGCACGGGCGACGCGACCGAAAGCTCGGTATGCCTGAGTCCCACATAGCCGAGTGTCATAGACAGTATATAGAGCGCCGACACCGGCAGATA
The DNA here is from genome assembly GCA_964453325.1 of uncultured Christensenellaceae bacterium. GTDB lineage: Bacteria > Bacillota > Clostridia > Christensenellales > Christensenellaceae > JAZRGP01. The sequence continues at coordinate 21,180 of CAYVOZ010000027.1, forward strand.
GCGTATCATGTCAAAGGGGTCAAAGGCTATGCCGCCTATCAGCATATAGCACACAGCGTGAACGCCCATAACAAGACCGACAGCCATAACTATCTTAAGATAGCTGAATCTGTCGGCCGGGTCTGAGCCTTTCTTATAGAACAGGTCCGCCACGCCCCAGCAAAGCGTGGTGACGAGCGCAAGCACGAACCACATATCGTTAACACTCTCCCATCGATCAGGTTTTCCCCGCGGGAGGCGCACAAAGCCTCCGCGGGCAGATACGTTAAACGATATTATAAACGGTCCCTTTTGTCAATCCGGGTATCAGCTGAGACCGTGTCAAGTTGTTATGGAGTTTTAGAAACCAACAACAGCATTGTGAACAG
>CAYVOZ010000028.1:0-9365 GCA_964453325.1 uncultured Christensenellaceae bacterium
AAACAAGGCTCTCGGCACTCTTACGACCGAGGACTATAACACCATGATGGACGAGGCTATTTCCGTACAGCCGCTGTCCAACTGAGCAAAAGAAAGGCAATAATTAAATGACCTCGCTTCCCGCACAGGGCGACTTTTTGGGAAGAGTCGCCTATATACTGCAAAACTACGGCCTGTCATACTTAAAGGGCGCGGGCAACACGCTGCTCATAGCGCTCATAGGCACGATAGCGGGCTGTATAATAGGCTTTTTGGTCGGTATTGTGCAGACCATACCGGTCTCCAAAAAGGACCCGCTCATAAAGCGCATATTCATGTGGATAGTGAACGCCATACTCAACATATATGTAGAGGTATTCCGCGGCACTCCCATGATGGTGCAGACGATGTTCATATACTACGGGGTGTCGTATATATTCGGCGTCAATATGGACATAATGTTCGCCGCTCTCGTTATAGTATCCATCAACACGGGCGCGTATATGGCGGAGACTGTGCGCGGAGGCATACTCTCTATCGACCCGGGCCAGACCGAGGGCGCAAAGGCCATTGGCATGACGCATGTTCAGACTATGGTGAGCGTTATACTGCCGCAGTCCTTAAGAAACATAATGCCGCAGATAGGCAACAACCTCATCATCAACATAAAGGACACCTGCGTGCTGTCCGTCATAGGCGTCGTGGAGATGTTCTTCTCCGCAAAGTCCGTCGCGGGTACGTATTATACGTACTTTGAGTCCTATACGATAGCCATGGCAATGTATCTCATTATGACGGTCATCGCCTCTCGGCTGCTGAGATGGTGGGAGAAGAAGATGGACGGCCCGTCTAACTTTGACCTTGCGACCACTGACACGCTCGCGCATACGAGCGGACTTGCCCGCTTTTCCAAGAAAGGAGGCGACGAGCTGTGAGCGAACCAATTCTCACCGTATCCCATCTTTCAAAGAGCTTCGGCAAGACGCCGGTTTTAAAGGACATAGATTTTTCCGTCAGCCCCGGCGACGTGACCTGCGTTATAGGCGCATCCGGCTCGGGGAAGTCCACGCTGCTGCGCTGCATAAACCTGCTTGAGGACCCCACGACGGGCGACATATGCTTTCACGGCGAGAGCATACTTAAAAAGGGCTTTTCCGTACCCGCCTACCGCGCGAAGGTCGGCATGGTTTTTCAGAGCTTTAACCTGTTCTCCAATCTGACGGTGCTCGATAACTGCACCGTGGGTCAGATAAAGGTCTTAAAGAAAAGCAAGGAGGAGGCTCGCGAGAGCGCTATGTACTTCCTTGAAAAGGTCGGCATGGCTCCGTATATAAACGCCAAGCCGCGCCAGATATCCGGCGGACAAAAACAGCGCGTAGCCATTGCGCGCGCGCTCGCCATGCAGCCTGAGCTGCTGCTCTTTGACGAGCCCACGAGCGCTCTCGATCCTCAGATGGTCGGAGAGGTTCTCGCGGTCATGCGCCGTCTTGCGGAAGAGGGGCTTACGATGGTCATAGTCACGCACGAGATGGCCTTTGCGCGCGACGTCTCCCGCCGCGTCATATACATGGCCGACGGCGTGATATACGAGGAGGGTACCCCCGAGGACATCTTTGTAAAGCCTCAGCGCGCCGGCACACAGGAATTCCTGTCGAGGTTTATGGAGAGATAGAAGACAGTAAATAACAACTTAAAAGAGCATGTAAATACCTGATTTACATGCTCTTTTATATACTTAGCGTCTTATGCTTTTTATACTTTACTCTTGTTTATTCAAGGCAAGAGAAGCACTTTAAACGCCGTTTTATTTATTGTTGCGTCAAAACCCTTTTCCCATTCTTCTAGCGGGAGCTTCAGGCTGATGACCGGGCTGAGATCCACCTTTCTGCTATTTAAAAGCTCCATCGTGGTCTTCCATGTCGAAACTGCAGTTGAGTTAGTCCCCGCTATATGCAGTTCCTTATTGAACACTTGATTCATGTCAGAATTTATTGCGCCGCCATACATTCCGACCTGCAGTATCGTACCATGTGTTTTTACAATCTTTAAGCATGTATTGAACGACGGTGCCACACCAGCTGCCTCGCACGCAATATCTGCACCCTCCGGCGATACGCTCTTAACTGCCTCTTCTAGCTCTTCATAACTCGTCACAGCGACATCGGCACCTATTTCCAGAGCCTTATCAAGTCTATGCTGATCCATAGGAAGACCTGATACAATAACATACGCTCCTTTGCTTTTGAGTGCTTGGACTGTAAAGAGACCAATGGTTCCGGGGCCGCTGACAACAGCTACATCGCCTTTGTTAACAGTGATTCTTTCGTATACACCTCTTACTGTGCAAGCAAGCGGTTCTGCTGCCGCATAGGATATTTTATCTTCATCCGATATATGCTCGGAAACCTTATAGCAGAAAGCAGCGCGTGTCACCATATACTCTGCCATCGCACCATTTCTCATCACGCCGACTGACTCATGTTCAGGGCAAATTGTTACCTCGCCCTTTTGGCAATAGCTACATTTCCCGCAATTATATGCAGCAGGTATCCATACCCTGAGTCACAAACTCTTCAATGTGCTGATTCTGCAGGTTAGCATCATGGTCTGCATCCTTATAGAATATTTCTGCTCCGACTTCAGCAGCTCTCGCCTGAGCAGCCTCGAGCTCGCGGTGCCATCTTTCTTCTTGGAATGTACCAAAAGAGATACCGATCTTAATAGCTCCATCAGCATTAGCATCGTCAACTTTTTCAGTTTCTTTTCCTTCTTCTTCAACAGCAGCAGCTGGTGTCTGTTCTGCATTTTCCGGTGCAATCTTATTTGTACACGCGGCAAATGCCATACACAGAACGATAACTAGCGCCATAACTACAAACAACTTTTTCATTTTCTACCTCTTTCTCTTTTTTTTTAAGTATTACGTCTACTTTATATTCAGAATACTAATATCATTGTTTGCATTTGTCAACTAAAAAGTTTTGTTATTGCAAATTTTTCTTTCGTTTTCGTAACCGCATTGTTTCTTTACTGTTTTTTTCTCTTTATTTATTTATCTGAATGTGTTATACTAATTAATAAGGACAAAGAGGTTGAATAAATGTTAACAACAGAACGCCAAAAGAAAATTAAAGAGCTTCTTATTGAGCATTCACATATCGAAGTGTCTACTTTGAGTAATATTTTTGGTGTTTCGGAAGTTACGATTAGAAAAGACTTGGACAAGATGGAAAATGAAGGCATCGTTACCCGATTTCACGGAGCAGTGATGCTTAATGTTTCTAAAAACAATTCTATTGCCTTCGATCCTTCAGCAGATGATATTTACGCAAAGGATAAAAGATTGATCGGCAATATTTGTTCCGAGCTCATACAAGACAATGATATTATCTATATTGGCGACGGTTCAACCTGCTATAATGTAGCAAAGCAGCTGAAATCAAAAACAGGCCTTACAATAGTCACTAATAACATTAACGCTCTTGGCATTCTGAGTAATACTGCAAACTCCGTAATCTCTGTTGGCGGCGCACTGCACACTAACGGTAATTTCTCATTTACAGCAGGAACTTTCTCTGAACAAATGATTGCTCCCTTACAGTTTACAAAAGTGTTTTTATCTGTTAACGGAATTCACTCTTCTTTCGGGCTTACACTTTCCGATCCGGGCATTCTTAGCTTTTACAAACTGATCCGCAGCAAAACACATGAACTGATAATTGTATGTGATTCTTCAAAGTTTGACCGCATATCGATGTTGAAGTTTTGTGACATTAATGATGTTGACACGATCGTTGCCAGCGCTGATATTTCTGATACTTATAAACAGCATATTACCGAACAAGGCGTAAAGCTATATACTACAATACAGTCCAATAGCCCGACATAATCAGGAGTATGACAATGAGTAAAGAACTAACATTGGGCGTTCATGGCATATCAAAATCTTTTGATGGAATCAACATTATTAACAAAGCAACCGCTTGCTTTGAAAACGGAAAGATAAATATCATTTTAGGCGAGAATGCTTCCGGTAAAACCACACTTATTAAAATGATTTCCGGAAGTCTTGTTCCGGATGAAGGATACTTTACAATAAACAATCTCAGATTTGATCCTGCAAATAAGAATAACAGCATATGCTTTCCTAGTATTTCCGTCGTATATCAGAATCGCACTTTGATTCCGGAGCTCACTGTAATAGAGAATGTCTTTCTGGGATGCTATCCCGTGCACAAATTCGGCATTATCGATAACAAATCCATGTTATCAGCATATAATTCGATCATTGAGAATATCGGCTTTTATCTCAATCCAAATACACTGGTAAAGAATTTGAATAGCGCTGAAAAGAGAATAGTGGAACTTGCAAAAGCTTTTTCACATGAATCTGATATCATTATTTTTGACGAACCCTCTTCTAATTTTTCATCATTGGATCTAGAGAAGTTCTATAAATTCATTCAAAAACTAAAGAGCAACGGCAAGCTGATCATTTACATAACACATAACATAAATGAAGCATTATCAATAGGCAATGCTTTTTTTGCCATGTATAACGGTTCTATATTATCTGCTGACACCAGTAATAAGCCGGACAGTATAAACCTACTGAAAATGATATCCGGAAATGAGTTTAAATACAGATATCCATCTATAAATTCTTTCATATCAACTGTAATTATGGACATAAAAATCAGAAGTACATACCGGTTGAGAAACATAGAGTTTTCTTTGAGAAAAGGAGAGGTGCTTGGAATTACCGGGCTTCTGGGATCATATAAATCCGAAATAGGATCTGCATTGATTGGGCTTATTCCCATGGACGGCACCGTGAGCATGTTTGGAGTCAATATCAAGATCCATTCCCCTAAAGACGCTCTTGAACATGGTATTTCCTATATTCACGAGTACTCTGACGAATGCGTAGTACCTGATTTTATTCCTTCAGAAAACATAACCCTTTCCAACCTTGAATACGTGTCGGCAACTCATTTTATTGACAAGAAAAAAGAGGAAATGATTGCTTACGGTTTCTTTAGACGTCTGAACATCAATCAGAAGATGATACATACACAGTCTCAGTTTTTAAGCGGAGGAACAAAGCAAAAGTTATGTATAGCCAGAGCTTTATTATCAGACTCCAGGATCATAGTTATGAATGAACCAACGCAAAGCATTGATGCAGCATCCAGATCTGATCTTTACAACCTGATGAATGATTATAAACGCAGAGGCGGTTCAATAATTCTTATCTCTTCAGATTTCGATGAGATAGCCGGCATGAGCGATAGGATACTGATTGTTAAAAACAACACATTATCAGCAGAGCTTCTTAAGAATGAAATAAATTCCAGCACTTTATACGAACATCTTGTATCACAGGATAAGGCACAATAGCTTACATAGATCGAAACAGGCGTTTTGTAGAGTAAGAGTTACCATACTGTCACAGCAGCATTCTCTCTTCACTCCCTCATGCTTCCCTTGTCCATATACCTCTCGTGCATGAAGAATGCGCGTCCGAGGTCGTGCGGAGTCTGAGCGCTGCCCGTGAGAGCGCAGGCGCTCTCAAAGTAGTCCGAGAGCATACCGCGGTAGTCGGGGTGAGCGCAGTTGTCTATTATGAGGCGTGCGCGCTCCTTGGGCGCGAGTCCGCGAAGATCCGCATAGCCCTGCTCGGTGACTATTATATGCACGTCATGCTCGGTGCTGTCCACATGCGTCACCATGGGTACGATGCAGGATATGGCTCCGTTCTTGGCGGTCGAGGGCGTCATGAATATCGTGAGCGCTGCGTCTCTCGAAAAATCCGCCGAGCCGCCTATGCCGTTTATGATGCGGCTGCCCATAACGTGAGTCGAGTTTATGTTGCCGTAAATATCCGCCTCTACAGCTGTATTCATGGCGATGACGGAAAGCCGGGACATGGCAGCGCCGCCGTTCGATATGCACTGGGGACGCAGTACGACGCGCTTTTTATAGAAATCGAGGTCCTTCAGAAAGCCGTTTATGCACTCGCGGGAGAGCGAGAGCGACGTCGCGGACGCCGAGGAGATAACGCCCTTTCTTATGAGGTCGAGAGCACCGTCCTGTATGACCTCCGTATACATATCGAAGCTGTCCTTTTCGTAGCCCGAAAGCCCCTCCAACACGGCGTTTGCCACAACGCCGACGCCGGATTGCAGCACGAGCTTTTTTGCGCCCGTGCGCCTTTTCTCCGAGTCGAGTATCTCTATTATTTTTTGCGCTATAGCCTCTGACGTCGCGTCCGGCTCCGTAAAGACCGGAGGCCTGTCCGGTATGTCCGAGACGACTATTCCGGCTATCTTTCCGATATCGCACTTCACCGTGTCCCTGCCCGCTCTGTCGGACGGGCTGTTTATGCCGCTTGCGTCCGGGGTAATATCGTGCATGCCCTTGAGCCCGGCTGGACGCGCAAGGCATAGCTCGAGTATCACGCTTTCGGCGCACTCCGCCAGCGCGTCGGATATGCCCACGCTCATGGTAGGCACGAAGGAGCCGTCCGCCTCTATAAGACAGCACTCTATTATTGCAGTGTCTATCTTCCCCAGAATCCCCGCACGCACGTCCCTGTGCATATGCCCGAGGTGTATATCGCGGTACATCACGCCGCCGCTGTTTATGCTCTTTCGCAGGTCGGGGTTGGACTGGAACGGATACCGTCTCGCGACGAGCCCCGCGCGCGCCAGCGTGCCGTCGAGCTCGTCGCCGGTGGAGGCTCCGCATACGAGCGTGAGCCCGCCGATACCCGCTCTCGCTATCGCCATGGGTACCGCCTTCGGATAGCCCGTGCCGGTAAAGCCGCTCGCTCCGAGCGTGCTGCCCGGCTTTATAAGCTGCGCGGCCTCGTCCGCGCTCATCACCCTTCGCCGAAGCTCCGCGGAAAGTATTCTGTCCTCGTACATACCGTTTCCTCATTTCTATATGGCGAAGGGCTGTCCAAAAGGACGTCCGTGCAGAACGCCTTATGATACAGCCCCGCCAAAGCGCTTATTCTTTTTCTCAGCCTCCGAGATACGCCCTGCGAACGGAGTCGTCCTGCAAAAGCTCTGCTGCGGGAGCGTTCAGTATAGTCCTGCCCGTCTCGAGCACATATCCGCGGCTCGCCACGGACAGCGCCATGCGTGCGTTCTGCTCGACGAGCAGTATGGTCGTACCCGCCTTGTGCAGCTGCGCGATTATCTCGAATATCTGATCCACGAGTATGGGAGCGAGTCCCATGGACGGCTCGTCCATCATTAAAAGCTTAGGGCTGCTCATCAGCGCACGGCCCATCGCCAGCATCTGCTGCTCGCCGCCGGACAGCGTCCCTGCTATCTGCTTCTTGCGCTCCTTCATGCGCGGGAAAAGCTCGAACACGCGCTCGAGGTCGTCGGCTATCTTCTCGCCCTTGCGCGTATATGCGCCCATCTCCAGATTCTCCTGTACCGTCATGTGCAAAAAGATGCGTCTGCCCTCGGGAACCTGCGCGAGGCCCTGCTCGACGATCTTATGCGGAGCCACCGCAGCAATGCTCTTGTCCATGAAGGTTATGGAGCCCGTCGTGCTGCGCAGCAGTCCGGACACTGTATTCAGTATCGTGGATTTGCCCGCGCCGTTTGCGCCTATGAGCGTGACTATCTCGCCCTCGTCCACCTCAAAGGAGACTCCCTTTATGGCGTGTATCGCGCCGTAATATACATTTATGTCCTCTACCTTTAGGAGCATGTCAGTCCTCCTTCCGTTTGCCGAGATATGCCTCTATGACCTCGGGATTGGCCTGTATCTCCGCGGGCGTGCCTTTGGCGATTATCTTGCCGTAATTCAGGACCGCGATGCTCTCGCATATACCCATGACGAGCTTCATATCGTGCTCAATAAGCAGTATGGCAATGCCGAAGTCGTCCCTTATCTTTCTGATATTGGCCATGAGCTCCGCAGTCTCCGACGGGTTCATGCCTGCGGCAGGCTCGTCCAATAGCAAAAGCTTGGGGTTTGTGCCGAGCGCGCGGACGATCTCCAGTCTGCGCTGCGCGCCGTAGGGCAGCGAGCCCGCTCTGTACTTTGCCATGTCCTGCATGTCGAATATGCTCAATAGCTCGAGCGCTCTGTCATGCGCCTTTTTCTCGGTCTTCCAGTAGCCGGGCAGGCGGAGTATGCCGCTCCACATCGAATAGCTCATCTGATTATGCAGACCTAACTTGACGTTGTCCTCAACGGTCAGCTTGTCAAAAAGCCTTATGTTCTGGAACGTGCGCGCTATGCCCGCGCGGTTTATGGCTACGGTGTTCATGCCATAGGTATCCTTGCCGTCTAAAAGTATAGTTCCGCTCGTCGGGTGATACTCCTTCGTGAGCAGGTTAAATACCGTGGTCTTTCCGGCTCCGTTGGGGCCTATGAGTCCGCATATCTCCGTGCGTCCGAGCGTCAGGTCAAATTCCTCGACCGCTACGAGTCCGCCGAACGTTATCCCCAAATGATGCGTCTCGAGTATGGGTATTTTATCGAGATCGCGCTTAGGTATCCTGGCCTTGCTGGGAACAGCTACGAGATTATCCATTCTGAACGCCTCCCTCCGGCTTTGTTTTCTTCTTTTTGAGCTTCTTCTTGATATTGTCAAAGAGCAGCTTCAGCCTTGCGTTGTTCGTGCCGAGCATTACGAGTATCAGCACCACGGCGTATACGAGCATTCTGTAGTCCGAGAAGGAGCGCAGAAGCTCGGGCAGCACTGTAAGCACGGTCGCCGCGATAACGGAGCCGCGTATATTGCCTATGCCGCCGAGCACCACGAATACCAATACGAGTATCGAGGTGTTGAAATCGAATTTCTTGGCGACCACAGTAGAGAAATTGAGTGAGAACAGCACTCCCGCCATACCCGCGAGCACCGCGGAGATTATGAACGCCATAAGCTTGTATTTAGTAATGCTTATTCCTATGGATTCCGCTGCGATGCGGTTGTCCCTTAGAGCCATTATCGCGCGGCCGGAGCGGCTGTTGATGAGATTCAATACCACAAACAGCGCGACCACCACGAATATGAAGCCCGCCGTGAACGTGGATACCTTCTGAATAGAAGTCGCGCCCATAGGGCCGCTCAGTATCGTCACGCCGTCGGACGCGAGCCCGAGATTATCCGCGCTCGAGAAGGCTATCTTGAGCCCGGTCGAGTCATAGCCCACATACAGGCAGTTCACGACGTTTTTGACGATCTCGCCGAACGCCAGCGTCACTATCGCGAGATAGTCTCCGCGGAGGCGCAGCACCGGCACGCATACGAGCAGGCTGAATATCCCGGCGAACACGCCGCCGACTATCATGGATATAACGAGCGTCAGCCATGCGGGAGCGCCGCCGCCCTGCAGCATCGCCGCCACCGTTAT
>CAYVOZ010000028.1:9375-21372 GCA_964453325.1 uncultured Christensenellaceae bacterium
GGCGTGTCCGAGGCTTAGCTCGCCTAAAATGCCGACCGTCAGGTTGAGTGAAACGGCCATGACCACATATGCGCATATAGGCACGAGCTGTCCGGACAGCGAGCTCGAAAGCAGTCCCATAGCGCCTAATACCTGAATTATCACGAACGCAGCGCCCACCATGCCTAAGGTTATGAGAGAGTCGCGCGTCGACTTGTTTACCGTCAAGGAGTTTTTCAAGGGTTTGTTTGCCATATGCTCACACCTTCTCGCTGACTTTTTTGCCTAATATACCGGTCGGCTTGACGAGCAGCACTATTATCAGCACCGCAAAGACTATCGCGTCCGCAAGCTCCGTCGATATATATGCCTTGCCGAATATCTCTATTATGCCGAGCATGAGCCCGCCTATCATCGCGCCGGGTATAGAGCCTATCCCGCCGAATACGGCTGCGGTAAAGGCCTTTATTCCGGGCATGGAGCCCGTCGTCGGCATAAGCGTGGGATATGCGGAGCAGAGCAGTACTCCGGCTATCGCCGCGAGCGCGCTGCCTATGGCAAACGTCACGGATATCGTGGCGTTCACGTTTATACCCATGAGCTGCGCCGCGCCCTTGTCCTCGGAGACCGCGCGCATGGCCTTGCCCGTGCGCGTCTTGCCCGTGAACAGCGTCAGTCCTATCATGATGATGATGCAGGCCGCGACCGTTATTATCGCCTCCCATGATATTATGAGCTGTCCGTCAAAGAGCGATATGGATTCCAGAGGGATCACGGACGTGAATATCTTGGGCGCGGAGCCCCATATGAGCAGCGCTGAGTTCTGCAAAAAATAACTCACGCCGATGGCCGTTATGAGCACTGCGAGCGAAGTCGCCTGTCTCAAGGGCTTATACGCAAGCTTTTCGATCGTTATTCCGAGCAGCGTGCAGACTATGACCGCTAAAAGCACGGACACGACCATGGGAAGCCCTAACATCGATGTAGCCGAAAATGCGACATACGCGCCTATCATGATGACGTCGCCGTGCGCAAAGTTGAGCATTTTGGCGATGCCGTAGACCATCGTATATCCCAGAGCTATAATGGCATAAACGCTTCCCAGGCTTATGCCGTTGATGACGTACGAAAGAAATGTCATCTGTTGTTACCCCTCACTTTTTTTGTCCGACAGCATCGGACATTTTGTCGAGTGCAAATACCGGCCTGTCCGCCGACATATCCCGGCGCTCTCACCGTATAAAAGCGCCCGGATAAACCGGCTTTTAAAGACAGGTATATCCGCGCCGTCCTTTTTGCCGGGACAGCGCGGATATCAGACCCCTCCCGCACCGCTTTTTTGCGGCGCGGTCAACGGTCGTAATTACATACCTACGTATACGCCGTCCTTTATAACGACAGCCATAGGAGCCTTGGAAACTTCGCCGGTGGCGGCCCACGTCATGCCCGCGCCGGTAAGTCCGTCAAAGCTGAGCTTGCCCGCAAACTGGTCGATAAGAGCGGTGCAGATGTCCTCGTTGCTCATGTCGACGGTGATGCCGGCAGCCTTGCAGGCCTCGTATACCGCGTATATGCAGTCATAGCCGTCTGCCGCGAACTGGTTGGGCAGCTCGCCGTATTTCTCCTGATACTTCGTTACAAAGCTGACAGTGCGGTCGTCGGTAGCGTCCGCGGAGAACGGCGTAAGGAGCATAACTCCCTCTGCAAGAGAGGTGTCGAAGCCCTCGAGCGCCAGTATTCCGTCCATGCCGTCAACGCCGAAGAACAGAGGAGCATAGTTCATGCCCTTCGCCTGAGCGAGTATCAGAGAGGCGGGGCCGTAGTATATCGGCAGGAATATGAGCTCTGCGCCGGCGTTCTTTGCCTCGGTCAGCTGCACGGAGAAGTCCGTTGCGGAGTCATCGGTGAACGTCGTTGCGGATACGACCTCAAGGTCGTCCTCAGCCGCCTCGGCGATGAATTTCTCATATATGCCGATGCTGTATGCGTCTGCGTTGTTGTATATGACGGCTACCTTTTTCGCAAGTCCCTGCTCGGATATGTACTGAGCGGAGGCGATGCCCTGGTTGGGGTCGGAGAAGCACATCTGATATACGTTGTCCTTGCCCTCTATTACCTTAGGCGAGGATGCGGACGGGGTCAGTGTGAATATGCGGTCGTTGTTGGCCTCGGGAGTGACAGCCACTGCGGGGGTCGTGGTGACGGTGCCTACGAGCACCTGCATGCCCCAGTCCTTGAGCATGTTGTATGCGTTCACGGATTTTTCCGCGTCGTGCTCATCGTCCTGGAAGTTCATCTCGAACTGCATTCCGCCGAGAGCGTTTACTTCCTCAACGGCTATCTCCATGCCGTTCTTTGCGGCAGTGCCGTAAACCGCTGCTCCACCGGTCGTCGGTCCGATGCCGCCGAGCTTTATCGCGTCTGCCGCCGCTTCGGCTGCGGGCTCTTCTGCTGCGGGTGCATCTGTCGCGGGCTCATCCGGCTTTGCCGTGCAGCCCGCAAATGCGGTCATGCAGAGCATAGCAGCTATGAGCAGTGCTACGATCATGATACTTTTTTTCATTTTTCTTCCTCCATTGTTACTAAAAAATTAAGCCGGAACAACATCGATCTGACTTCATTGTCCCTACCAACACTCGTTCAAAGCAAAATGGACAGACCACTTTGACCTTGTATGCGCTTAGTTTAGCATTGTAAATCGTAAAAATCAATATATTATGTATAAAAATAGAACAATATGTGGCATTCTTTTTCGTTATACTCTTTGTTTAGCCGAATGCTGCCTTTACCGCAATGCCGCATTGATGTATAATTATTTTGTGCTTCTGCGTTTTTGCACATTGCAGAAAAGCATAAATAGTATAAGGAGATGAAACGGCGATGCGTTTTATCGCCGTTCCGAAGTGATATGTCCGAAGCAAAAGATACTGACAGCAAAAAGCTTTTCGGAGGCAACTCCGATTACGTAGCGTCCGACGAGCTCATAAGCGCGGTAAACGTCGCCTCCGCGCTTGAAAAGCCTCTGCTCATAAAGGGCGAGCCCGGCACGGGAAAGACGCTATTAGCCTCCGCCATAGCGGAGTCGCTCGGCATGCCTCTCATAGTGTGGCCCATAAAGTCCACCACAAAGGCTCAGGACGGGCTTTATTCCTACGACGCCGTCCGCAGGCTCTATGACAGCCAGTTCAACGAGGCCGGCGTGGAGGATATCGCGCGGTATATAACTCTCGGCAGGCTGGGAGACGCCTTCGTTTCCGACGAGCGCGCGGTGCTGCTCATAGACGAGATAGACAAGGCGGATATCGAGTTTCCGAACGACCTTTTATGGGAGCTCGACCGCATGGAATTCTATATCCCCGAGACGCGAGAGACGGTAAAGGCCAAGACCCGCCCTATAGTAATAATAACGTCCAATGCGGAAAAGGAGCTGCCCGACGCGTTCCTCCGCCGCTGCGTTTTCCACTATATCGAATTTCCCGACCGCGAGCTCATGGAGAGGATAGTACGCGTGCACTTCCCCACTCTCGAGGACGACCTCATGTCCGCCGCGCTCGATATGTTTTACGAGCTGCGCGGCATGCACGATATCCAGAAGAAGCCCGCGACGTCCGAGCTCATAGACTGGCTGCGCGCGTTAAAGGCGGGCGGGCTCGATCCCGCAAGGCTGCCGCATATAGGCGTGCTCCTTAAAAAGGACGAGGATATCCGCTCCGCAAAGGCGAGGCTGTAAAGGCATGTTTTCCGGTTTTTTCTATCTGCTTAGAGCCCGCGGCGTGAAGGTCACGCCCGGCGAATGGCTCGAGCTGTTGACGGCGCTCGACCGCGGTATGTGCCGCAGCCTTACGGAGCTGTATTCGCTCTCGCGCATGCTGCTCGTAAAAAGCGAGGCCGACTTTGAGAAATTCGACGCCGCTTTTGCCGAGTTTTTTCACGATATAAAGGCCCCCCTATCGCCTTCCGACGAGTTGTTCTCATGGCTCATGGACAAGGCGGAGCTCACCGCGACGGAGGACAGCCCTCTCGGCAAAACGAACGAGCAGATATACGAGGACTATCTAAAGCGGCTCGCCGAGCAGAAGGAGCGCCACGACGAGGGCGGCTATTTCATCGGTCAGGGCGGCTATACCGCGTTCGGCAACGCGGGAAAATACAAGAAGGGCATGCGCGTCGGCGGAGAATCCGGCTACCGCACGGCCTTTACGGTCATAGACTCACACGAATACTCCGACTTCCGCGAGACGGAGACACTCGGCGTGCGCCAGTATCAGACGGCGTTAAAGACGCTGCGCAGGCTTTCGGAGAACCTGCCCGTACCCGAAACAGAGCTCGACATAAAGCGTACGATAGACGATACGTCGAAGAACGGCGGCTTTCTCACCATACGCATGAAGAAGCCGCGCGAGAACACCGTACGGCTGCTGCTGCTCATGGACTCGGGCGGCTCGATGTACGATCATGCCGCGCTTTGCAGCTCGCTGTTCACGGCGGTCGAGAAGTCTAACAGCTTTCGGGATGTAAAAATATACTATTTTCACAACTGTATATACAGTCATCTGTATACGCAGCCGTCCTGTTCGGCGTCCTGTGCGGTCGAGACGGAGCGCGTACTCAAAAACTATGACGGACGCTATAAGCTCGTGCTCGTGGGCGACGCGGCCATGGAGATAACAGAGCTCACCGCTCCCCGCACGGACACGGGCGGCATAAGGCTCGGGCTGTCCGGGCTTGAATGGCTCGGCGTGCTCCGGCATAAATACCCGTCCGCGGTCTGGCTCAACCCCAAGCTGAGCGGCGAACGGCGGTATAAGCCGGAGTCCGAGGAGCTCATAGAGCGCGTTTTTCCGATGTATAAGCTCTCGGTCGACGGGCTGAGAGAAGCTATAGGCACTCTTATCGGCGTGCGCCGACGGAAAGGAGTATGATATGAATAAGGAAGTCAAGGAGTTAAAAAGCATCATCAGAGAAAGCAGGCATATAGCCTTTTTCGGGGGCGCGGGAGTCTCCACGGAGAGCGGCATACCCGATTTTCGCAGCGTGGACGGCCTGTATAACCAAAAGTACGACTATCCCCCGGAGCAGATACTCTCGCACAGCTTTTTCTTCCGGCATACCGAGTATTTCTTTAAATTCTACAAGGATAAGATGCTCTGTCTCGACGCACAGCCCAACGCGTGTCATACCGCTCTTGCAAGGCTGGAGAAACAGGGCCGGATCGCAGGAGTCGTCACTCAGAACATAGACGGTCTGCATCAGGCGGCGGGCAGCAGAAAGGTCTTTGAGCTGCACGGCAGCGTGCTCAGAAACTTCTGCACGCACTGCGGCGAGGCATATGACGCATACTATATCAAGGACAGCGAGGGCGTGCCAAGATGCGAGAAGTGCGGAGGGCTTATAAAGCCTGACGTCGTGCTTTACGAGGAGTCCCTCGACGCGGACGTGCTTGACGGCGCGATAGCAGCCATCGCCGCGGCGGATACGCTCATCGTAGGCGGCACGTCTCTTTCCGTATATCCCGCCGCAGGGCTCATCAGATATTTTCAGGGCGGACATACCGTGCTCATAAACAAGTCCGCGACGTCCTTCGACCAGAGCGCCGACCTCGTTATACGCGAGAGCATAGGCGAGGTGTTTGCGGAGGCTGTAGAATAAAGAAAGAAGCGGACAACAAAAGCGCGCCTGTGCTTATTGCATCGGCGCGCTTTTTGTTATCCTGCCGCGGTCTATCTCGAATCCGCTATATACACTCCCGCGAGCAGCAGCGCGACGAAAACCTGCACGAACATTATTATCTTCGTCGCCTGATTGTTTATAAACACCATTGCGCTGTTTATCTGATCTATTACTAAAAAGACCAGCAGCACGACCGAGAGCACTATCAAAACATGGGGAAGTATCTTTTTTAAAAGACTTATCATATCCTTATCCTCCTCATTCCTTGCCGACGTAGATTATATCCGTGACCTTGCGCTCGCCCGAGGGTGTGGAATACAGCTCTCCGTTTACGGTCATTGCGGCTGTGTCCCCGCCGTCCAGATTATAGGCCGTTTTGCAGCCGAGGTCGAACATGAGCTGGGACAGCGCCTTGAGCGTCAGTCCTGCGGACTCTCCGCGTCCGTCCACCGTCACTAAAATATAGTGCAGCGGTTCTATCATGCCTATTGCGCTGCGCGGGTTGGCGGGATTCACGGAGGCGTTGAACTTCTCCATGGGCTGTCCGTCTGTCAGCAGCACAGGGCCGAACGACCAGACCTGCCATGCACCGTTCTGCTTCACCGTCTCCACGTTGAAGTCCGCCTGCGCATAGGTCGTGAGCGTGCCGTCGTTCTCGAGCACGGCTACGTCCATAAACGGCGTCTCTCTGTAAAGCACTCCGTTTCTGACTATGACGCCCTCCTTGCGCAGACCGTACTGGTCGCCGTTTATGGCGACGAACGCGCCGGCAGACGAGGATACCTCCTGTATCGTCTGGCTTGCGCCGCCGTACTCGCCCGACGTAAAGGACGTCTTTAGGTATTTGACCTCTCTTAAGTATATGTCCGCAACGTGATAGGTCACGCCGCCGCTGTTAAAGGTCATTACCTCCACGCTGGTGTTTTTATCCGTATACTTGTTTTCCGTCTGTGTCGGCGTTTCCGTGAACCGGCTCTCGAACTTGTGTCCCGTCTGCGCTGCCTCCGGCTCTGTGGCCTCGCCCTCAGCCTCCGCTCCGGCGCTTGCCTGCGGTTCGATCGTGGTCACGGTGCTCCCGGCTGTCGGCGTCGGCTCCTGCTGAGTCGTGGGCAGCTCTATGGGCTTCACGTCAGACGTGTCGATGGGCTTTACATGATGAAAATATGCATAAACAAGCAGGAACACCGCTATAACGACAAGGTCTATCAAAAGCAGCACCCATGTCGACGGCCCGGAGGAGCCGTAGCCCGACCTTCTTCTGCCCTTCGGGGATCTGCCGCCGTATCCGCCGCGCGAGCCACTTCTTCCGCCCAGCGACGGATTACTGCGTCCGCCTCCGCCTAAATAACCGCTCATTTCATCACCTCACTGTTAGTTTTTGTCGCTCACTACTATCGTCTTCTGCGCCTTATAGAGCACCATGCCCGGGCGCGCGCCGTTGGCCTTCCATACGTTTTTGACCTGCGTATAGTCCACCTGCGTCTTTGCGCCCTTTGCGCCGGAATGCTCCGCCGCGGCTCTCGCCGCCTCCTCTATAGCCGTTTCCGTGGGCTCTCTGCCGTCCGTTACGAGTATGACGTGCGAGCCCGGCACGCCCTTTGCGTGCAGCCATATGTCCTCCGGTCTCGCCGCGTGCATCGTGAGCGCGTCGTTCTGACGGTTGTTTCTGCCCGCGAAGACCTTAAAGCCGTCCGAGGTCGTAAAGAATACGGGCTTTTCGAGAGGATCCGTGCGCACTGTCTTTTTCTTTTTCGACTGCTCCTCCGCGATATAGCCGTATTTCAACATATCGAGCCTTACCTCCTCGGCGTCCTCTAAGGTGACAGCCGAATCGAGGTCGTATTCCAGCGTCTCTATATACTCGCTCTCCGCCGTAAGCTCGCTTACGCGCTTATCCGCGAGCGCGGCTGCGGTCTTGAGCTTTGAGGCTTTTTTGAAATATGCGTCCACGTTTGCGGACGGAGACAGCGCCGGATCGAGCGGTATGCTCTCGTTTGCGTCCGTATAATAGTTATATACCTCCGCGGACGCCGAGCCGCGTTTTATACTGTAAATGTTCGCGCTCAAAAGCTCCCCGCAGGTGCGCAGCTTTTCAGCCTTCTCCCGGCCGGCAAGCGCCTCGTTCTGCGTAGCAAGCTTTTTGCCTATGCGCACAGCGTACTTTTTGAGCTGCTTTTTTAAGACGCCCCGCCTGCTCTCGAGCTGCTTTGCGTACGCTACCGTGGAATAATACGCGTCTACGACCCCGTTCACAGTCTCATAATACGTCCTGCCCTCTGCGGGCATGGTCAGATACGGAGCGGGCGAATAAAAGAAGGGCACTCCGTCCTTGCTCTGCATGACTGGCTTTTTATCATATAGCATAGCCCAAACAAATTCCTTCACGGTCTGCGCGAGCTTCAGCGCGTCCGCGTCCGTGAGCATATCCCGACTGTCCGTGCCGAACGCGCGGAAGAGTATCTCGCGCTCCGCCTGCGCGCTGATGCCCTGTACGGACGCGCATATCCTGCCGCCCGCGAGCCGTGCGGCGAGCACGCTCGCATCCTCCGTCAGCGGATCGAGCTTATCCATGGGCGGCAGCTCATAGGGCAGGCCGGGCAGCACGCAGCGCACGCTCGACATATCCGGCGGAACGCGGTGTATGCTGTCTATCACCTTTCCGTCCTTTGTCAGCATTATATTGCTGTATTTTCCCATTATCTCGCATACAAGGCAAAATTCCGACACAACGCCTATCTCGTCCTTTGCGCTCACCGTCATTTTCACGACGCGCTCAAGCCCGACCTGCTCGGTCTTAATTATCCTGCCGCCGGTGATATACTTTCTCAGCAGCATGCAGAAATTCGGCGCCTTGTCCGGGTTCTTGGGCTGTGCATCCGTTATATGCAGCCTCGGGTCGCTGCCGCTCGCGGACATATAAAGCCTCTTTTTGCCGTCGCCCGTATGCAAAAGCAGCGTTATCTCGTCCTTAAAGGGCTGATATATTTTTTCGATCCTGGCATTTTCGATCGTTTTAAGCTCTTCAACTATTGCCTTGAGCGTTATGCCGTCGAGCGTCATTATACGACTCCGTTTCCGTTTGTATTGACCCTATGATACCGCATAAGCGATGCCTTGAGAACAGAAATGCACAATAATTTACATATTTTTCACCCGGTCATATGCACGCCGCGCCGGAAATATAATGTACTAACTCGCTTGGAGGTAAAACGATGCATATGTGGAAGCTCATACTCTGTCTTATAGTGATAACAGTCGTCCTCAGCGGATGCGGCGCGGAAAAGCTGCCCGAGGAGGAGATACCGGTCAGCGCGCAGACGCTCTCCCGGGAGTGCGCGGTATACTATGACCGCGGCGGGCTGCTCATACCCGTGAATGTAAATGTAGAGTGGGGAAAGCTCAACACCGCGCTCGCGGACGCTGTATGCACTGCGCCCGAGGGCAGCGACCTTAAAAGCGCACTGCCCGAGAACGCGCAGATAAGCATATATGCAGAGGACGATACTGCGCTCGTCGATATCTCCGGACTTCCGGAGGACATAAGCAAGAACGAGGTCGGGCTCATGCTCGACGCAGTTTCCGCCACGCTTTTGCAGTTTGAGGGCATAACCGGAGTAAAATACACGCTCAACGACGCGCAGACCTTTTCCGATGCGGACGTATCCCAGCCCGTATCCTCCGTCGTCCTTAATCCCGCGTATCACATAGGCGACTATACGCCCTTCCGCGTCTATTATAAGACCGGCGACGGACTCATGCTGCCCGTGACAAAGGAGGCGGCGGAGCTCTCCCCGACGGTGCTCGTGAACGCCATGATAAAGGAACCGACTGCCGATGAGCTCGAAAGCCTTTTCCCGAGCGGCACTCTCCTCAACTCCGCCGAGCTGACGGACGGCGTGCTGCGGCTCGACTTCTCTCCCGAGCTCTACAGCGTGGCGGCTACCCCGGGGGCGGAGCAGCTGCTCATGACGGGCATAAACCTGACCTGCGCGCAGATAGAGGGCGTAAGAGATATTTCGATAACCGTGGACGGCTCGGAGTACGGCAGTCAGTATTCCTACAGCGAGACCGTAAAGAGCGTCTTTTCAAACGTAATACCGTGAAATGCGGCCCTTGCCTGCCCCTTAAGCATGCTGTATAATTCGGGTATACGGCATATGCCGGTATGATCTCGAATATAACGGACGGTAAAAAAAATGGCTGACAGAAATGATAAAAGAGCCGCGGACGCGCTTCGCCCTCTGAAAATAACCCCGGGCTTTATGCCCAACGCGGACGGCAGCTGCCTCATAGAGACGGGACGCACGCGCGTGCTTTGCACCGCGACCGTGCAGCGCGGCGTGCCGTCCTTTCTTTATGACTCCGGGCTCGGCTGGCTCACGGCGGAGTACTCCATGCTCCCCGGCTCCACAAAGCAGAGGAAGTCGAGAGAGCGGCTCAAGAGCGACTCGCGCAGCATAGAGATACAGAGGCTCATAGGCCGCAGCCTGCGCAGCGTCTTTGATCAGACCGCCGTACCCGATATGACCTTTACCATAGACTGCGACGTCATACAGGCGGACGGCGGCACGCGCACGGCGTCCATCACGGGCGGATATATCGCGCTTGCGCTCGCCGTAAAGAAGCTGCTGCGCGACGGCAGAATAGAGCGCAGCCCTCTGCGCAAATACCTCGCCGCGGTCAGCGCGGGGCTCGTGGACGGCACTCCGCTGCTCGACCTTTGCTATACCGAGGACTCCTCCGCGGAGGCTGATATGAACTATGTCGGCACCGAGGACGGCGAGATAGCCGAGATACAGATATCCGGCGAAAAGCGCACCGTAAAGGGCGACGAGTTCGTCAGCCTGATAGCGCTCTGCCGTGCGGGCGTCACCGAGCTCATAACGCGTCAACGCGAGATACTGGAGGACATGTAAGCCATGAAGCTCATAATAGCGACCAACAACGCGGGCAAGACCCGCGAGATCAAGGCCATATTCGCAGGTCTTTACGACGATATAGCCTCGCTTAAGGACGAGGGTATAAAGGCCGACGTCGTCGAGGACGGCGACAGCTTTATCGCCAATGCGCGCAAAAAGGCCGTCGAGATAAGCCGCATGGTCGGCTGCGACGTGCTTGCGGACGACTCCGGGCTTTGTGTGGACGGGCTCGGCGGCGCGCCGGGGATATACTCCGCGAGGTATTCCGGAGAGGGTACCGACGAGGCGAACCGCGCCGCGCTCATAAAGGCCGTCTCGGAAATACCCGAAAAGGACCGCACCGCGCGCTTCCACTGCGCAATGTGCGTCGCGCACAGCGGTGATGTGCTCTTTGAATGCGAGAGGACAAGCGATACCGGCGTCATCATATCCGAGGAGCGCGGAGAGAACGGCTTCGGCTACGATCCGATCTTCTTCCTGCCGGAATACGGCGCGACGTATGCCGAGATGGACGCAGACAAGAAAAACGCGATGAGCCACCGCGCCCGCGCACTGGAGGCTGTAAGAGCTTGGCTGACGGAGCGGTAAAGCGCATCTTTGTATTTTCGGACACGCACGGGCGGATAGAGACCGCCGCAGGCGTGGTCGCAGCGGACGGGCATGCGGACATGCTGTTTCACCTCGGCGACAATATACGCGACGCATACGCGCTTCAGGATAAGACCGGCATCGAGACCGTATGCGTGCGCGGCAACTGCGACTATTCTCCAGACGACACGCGCCGTCTCGTCACGGTATGCGGCAGGCGCATACTGCTGACGCACGGACACGACCTCGCCGTGGGCTATTCGCTTATGCGGCTTTCGCTCGCCGCGGAGGAGGCACAGGCGGACGCGGCGCTTTTCGGGCATACGCACAGATCGCAGATGGAGTATTACGGCGGCATACTGCTGCTAAACCCCGGCAGCATATCCCAGCCGAGAGGCACGGTAAAACGCACATATGCCGTGCTCACGGTCTCGCGCGACGGCATAGCCGCGAATATTTATGAGGTCTGATATGCGGGAGTTTGGTTTGTTACACCGTGTCATGCGAAATAAAGCCATATTTGCTCTTGACAAGCAAAACACGGATAATATATAATCAATCTTGCGCTTAAGCGCAATGATTTTTGTGCGTCTGTAGCTCAGTTGGACAGAGCAACGGCCTTCTAAGCCGTGGGTCCTGGGTTCGAATCCCCGCAGGCGCGCCACAATGCATCTGCGATGCAGCCCTATAAGACAGATTTAGGGCAAGCACATTGAAACGGTACCGGCGCCCGGTACGTCAAGCTGGATCACTGTCAGAGCGTATGCACTGACAGCAGCATGGTGGGTATAGCTCAGTTGGTTAGAGTGCCAGGTTGTGGCCCTGGAGGTCGTGGGTTCGA
>CAYVOZ010000029.1:0-9383 GCA_964453325.1 uncultured Christensenellaceae bacterium
TTCCGCCGACCCCGGACGCCTTGCTTCTCACAAGCTCGTCGTCGTAATTGAATATGGCAAAATCGCTCTTGTCCTGCCGGGCGAACATCTTCATCTTGCATTCGGCATAGTAATCCATGGTCAGAAATCTGTCCATGTGATCCTCTGTCAGATTTAAGAGCGCGCATGCCTTCGGCTTTAACGTATCCGCAGTCTCGAGCTGCAGCGCGGCTGTCTCCGCGACTACATAATCTCCCTCACGCGTTTCGAGCGCCTTTTCGCATATAGGTGTGCCAATATTCCCCAGCACAAACGTGCGCTTTTTCGCATTCCCGAATATCTCGCCAGTAAGCGCGGTCGTAGTGGTTTTTCCGTTGGTGCCGCTTATGCATATAAACTCTGCCTTCGACGCCTGATAGCCCAACTCTATCTCGGCTATGACATACTTTCCGGCCTCGTACGCCTTTTTGATGAAGGGAAGCCTTGTGGGTATGCCCGGGCTGAGAACGAGAGCGTCCATGCTGTCTATAATATAAGACGGGTCGTCCGTAAAGCAGCATTCGCAGCTGTCCTTGAGCTCTCCGAGCTTTTCGTCAGGGAGCTCGTTTCTGTCATACAGCGTAACTGCCGCGCCCAGCTTTAAAAGCAGTCTCGCCGCAGAAAAGCCGCTTGCCGCCATACCGGCGACCATCACTTTCTTACCGTTGAAGTCGTACATATCCGATCCTCTTTAAAACGACATCGCCAGCAGCACCAAAATGCAGGCCACCGACGTTATAAGCATATACATCGATACTATGCGGGACTCCGAAAAGCCCTTCTTCTCATAATGATGATGAAGAGGCGCCATCAGAAAGACCCTCTTCTTCCTCGTTTTATACGAAACCACCTGTATTATGCAGGAGAGCCCCGAGACCACGAACATGATTCCCACCAGAGGTATCAGTATCTGCAAACGGGTTATAAGGCTTATCATCGCAAGCGCGCCGCCTATGAAGAACGCTCCGAGGTCGCCCATGAATACCTTTGCCGGGTTCATGTTGAACCGTAAAAACCCGAGGAGTCCTCCGAGCAGAGCAGCCGTAAATATCATCACGTCCGTCTGCCATATCGCCGCTGCGGTCATGGAAATAAATATCACGCAGTACGTGACCGCGTCTATGACGGTGATGCTGCTTACGAGGCCGTCGAGGCCGTCGGTGAGATTCACACAGTTCGTCAGTGCGAGTATGAAGAACACGTTAAAGGGTATATATGCCCAGGAAAGGTCTACGTATACGTCCGCGACCGGGATGTATATAGTGCTGCCTATCTCGGGATCCATGTAGCAATAGACCGATACTATCACAGCGAATACTGTCAGCAGCAGCATTTTCTGATACGGCTTTAGTCCCTCGCTGCGCTTCTTTACCACAATTATGAGATCGTCCAAAAGCCCTATCAGTCCGAAGCACAGCGCTCCTATAAGAGCGATCCACATATACCTGCCCGCCCAGTGCGAGAGTATGATGCACGACATGATAATGCCGAAAACAAAAATGAAGCCGCCCATAGTGGGCGTACCCTCTTTTTTGAGATGCGTTTGCGGGCCGTCCTCGCGTATATGCTGTCCTGCCTTGAGCTTTTTAAGCGCAGGTATAAGCAGATATCCGCTGCCGAGCGCCGCTATGAACGCGATTATCACGCTCAAAATCATAAGTCTCATGAAACTGTCCCCCCTGCCGCTTCTAATACCGCGGCCAAAATATCTTTACGGATAAAGCTCCTCCATGAGCCCGGCGGTTATCACCTTTTCGTCAAAAGGATGCTTTACTCCGCATATTTCCTGATAGTCCTCGTGTCCCTTTCCCGCGAGTATGATAACGTCCCTGCTCTTTGCGTTTTCGAGAGCGTACTTTATCGCGTCCCGGCGATTTTCTATCACGACATAATCCCCTCCCGAGGCTTCCATACCCGGGACTATCTCGTTTATTATAGCACAGGGTTCCTCAAAGCGGGGATTATCCGATGTGATTATCGAAAAATCGGCAAGTTTCCCGGCTATTCCGCCCATTATAGGCCTTTTCTTTGCGTCTCTGTTTCCGCCGCAGCCGAAAACGCATACTATCCTGCCCTTTGCAAAGCCTCTTACCGTCCTGAGCGTGCTTTCAAGGCTGTCCGGTGTATGGCAGTAGTCGAGTATTATGCTGAAATCCCTTCCCCTTGTGTCGAGCGTTTCAAAGCGTCCCGGCACGCATTCCATCTGCTCGAGACCTATCTTAACGTCTAAAAGCTCCGCTCCTGCGCTCAGGCACGCCGCTGCGGCCGCGAGCGAGTTATACACGCTGAAGCGTCCGGGTATGCTTATCAGCACGGGTATTCTGAACTGCTGTGAGGACAGTACATATCTGCATCCGGACGGAGAAAGCTGCACGTCGCACGCGTTAAGGTCGGCCTTTTTGTCTATGGCATAAGTCCTTATCTCTCCGGAGGCGTGCTCCTTCATAAGCGTCGAATATGCGTCGTCCTCGTTTATAACGGATATGTCGGAGTTCTCAAACAGTATGGCCTTTGCTCCGGCATAGTCGTCCATATCCTTATGAAAGTCCAGATGATCCTGCGTCAGATTGGAAAAAACGCCGACTGCAAATCTGATACCGAAAACGCGTTTTAAATAAAGCGAATGCGAGGAGACCTCCATCACCACGGTATAGCAGCCCGCCTCAAGCATATCCCTTAGCATAAACTGCAGATCCATGGACTCTGGCGTCGTGCGCTCGGAGTGCACTCTTTTATCGCCCACTATGCTCTCTATCGTGCCTATGAGCCCTACCTTAGAGCCCATGCGCTCGAGTATGCGCTTTATCATATAGGTAGTGGACGTTTTGCCGTTTGTGCCGGTTATGCCTATCATCCTCAGCTTGTCCGCGGGTCTGCCGCAATAGTTTGCGCTTATTACCGCCATTGCTTCTCGCGTATCGGAGACGATCATCTGCGGAACGTCGACGTCCTGCTTTTCCGATACCACGATACATGCGGCTCCGGCGGCGGCAGCAGCTGCGGCATATTTATGTCCGTCGGTGCTGTAGCCCTTTATGCAGAAAAAAATATTTCCTGCGATCACGCTGCGAGAGTCGTATGCGAGACCCGATATTTCAGCCTCCACGGGCTTTGTCAGCTCGTACTTTAATCCGTCAAACAGTTTATTCGGGTTCATTTTCCCTCCGTTATCGATATAAATGACCGTCAGTCAACGGAGACCTTGACGGTCCCGCCTCTTGTCATGACCGTGTCCTTTTCAGGGAACTGAGAGGTTATGACAGAGCTTCCGCGTTTCTCCGCGAGGCTCATTTCCAACCCCGCGTCCTTGAGTATATTATACGCCTCCGTGACGGTTTTGCCTACCACGTCAGGCACAGTTACTGAATTTTCGTCGCTTTGCTCCTCCGATACTGCCACGACTGCTACAGCGCTGCCCTTTGCGACCTGCGCGCCCGCCGACGGCGACTGAAGCTTTATCACGCCGTCTTTTTCCGCGTCGAGTATGAGCCCCACAGCTCCGAGCGCCGTCTCCGCCTCGCCACAGCTCATGTCCGAGACGTCAGGGACCGTCACGAGCTCCTCTTTCGCGTCCTCGGAAGGATCGATATTTCCGTATCTAAGGCATTTCTCAAGTATATCCGCTGCAAAGGGCGCGGCCGTGACGCTCCCGAAGGTGACAGTTACCTGCGGCTCGTATACCACGAACAGCACGAGGTACTTCGGGTCGTCCGCCGGAGCAAAGCACAAAAACGAGGATATGACCTCGGACGCTATTCCCGAATCGTCGTACATCTGCGCCGTGCCGGTCTTTCCGCCCACGCGGTAACCCGCTATCTTTGCGTTTGCGCCGCTGCCGTTAGCGACGACGCTTTCGAGAATGCCTCTCATTTTTTCGGAGGTGTCCTCGGATATGACGCGTCTTACAGCGCTCACGGGATATTCCTCCACGGTTTTGCCTCCGCTGTCTTCAAGATGCGTCACCATTCTAGGCGTGTTTAGCGTGCCGCCGTTTATGACGGCGCATACGGCGTTCGCGAGCTGCAGGGGTGTCACCGCGATCGACTGTCCGAAGCCTATACGCGCAAGGTCCACGTTCTTTACATATTTAGCGTCTCTGACTATGCCTGCGCCGTCTGACGAATATTGAATGCCGGTCCTTGAGCCGAATCCGAAGCCGTAAATGTACTCATAGAATTTTTCCACTCCCATACCGAGCGATAGCTCCATAAATACCGGATTGCATGAGTTCTCTACAGCCTCGGTCAGAGTCTGATGCCCGTGCGGATTTCCGCTGCGCCAGCATTTGATCCGCTCGCCGTCCACCATTTTATAGCCTACGCAATTATAGGTCGAGGACAGATCGCATACTCCGCTGTCCAGCGCCGACGCGGTCGTGATTATCTTGAACGTGGAGCCCGGCTCGTATGCGTCGGTCACGGCTCTGTTTCGCGAAAGCTTATTGAGCAGCGAGACGTCGCTTCTCGGCAGAGCGTTCAGATCGTTTTCGGGATAGTTCACCATCGCCAGTATATCCGAGGTATCGGGATCCATAACTATGGCAACGACGCCCGCCGCTTTGTTTATCTCTATGGCCTCACGCGCCGCCTGCTCCGCGAAGCTCTGTATCACGGCGTCTGCCGACAGCACAACGTTGTAGCCGTCGAGCGAATCTATGTATATCTTTTCCGTACCGGCAATAGAATGCTGCTCCGCGTCCATGAGCGAAAGCATCGTTCCGTCATATCCCTGAAGATACTTGTCAAAAGCCTTCTCGATGCCCTCCTGACCGTCTCCGTCCGCATTCGTATAGCCTATTACCTGCGAAAGGAAATCGCCGTACGGATAGTACCGCTTTGTATCTATGAACAGCGCTACACCCATGTCCTCCAGTCCGAGCTCAACGATCTCGGCGGCCTGCTCGTCGGTTATCAGCCGCTTTATCCATATCTCGGTCTTTTCCGTGTTTCTGCACTGGGCATATATCTTTTCCCCGTCCATTTCGAGGATACGCGCGAGCTCGCCCGCGACGTACTTTGCTGTTTTCGCGGACGGTTCGTCCTCACCGTCCGATTTCATGTCGTTGGGGCGCACGAGCACGCTCTTGGCTATTCCGCTCTGTGCGAGCACCTCTCCCGTGCGGTCCAGTATGCTTCCGCGCTTGGCCGTTACGGCAGTCTCCTTTGTCCATTGCTCCTGTGCCTGAGCCTCGCGTTCATCCGAGTCTATTACCATGAGCTGTACCAGCCGTAAAAAAAGCACCGCAAGCAAAGCTGCGGCTATGCAGAACAATATAACGAGTCTATGCTTTCTCGATATGCTTCTGATCTTCAATTACGGTATACCGCCTTTTTCGCGCGCGTTATCCCCCGGCCACGTCCTGCCCGGCTTCGCCTCCGAGCTCTATATATCGTATCTGCGAGCCGGATGCAAAGCTCATTCCGAGTTCGTCCGCTCTCGACATGACCGCCTCAAGATCGCGCGAGCTCGATATAGTCTCCTCCAGCTTCTCAAGCTGGTTATCCAGCTCCGTGATATCCGCGCGAAGCCTCAGATTATCAATATGCATATCGGACAGCACGGCATACCTGTAAACTACCATTACCATCAGCATAAACACTATAAGTATCATCACCGCATACAGCACGGTCTTTCTGCGCTTAAGCACGGATTCGGGGTCCGCCCTGTGCACGGGAGCTGCGTTCTCGATAGGACGCACGGCCTTAAGCGTACGCGAAGTGCGCACCGGCTGCGCGGCGGGCTGTCCGAGATCTTCCGGAATGATATCCCAATCGCTGCGGTTGTAGTACTGACTTTCGTAGGATATATAGTCGTAGCCGTCGGCGGCTCTTTTTATACTCACCATCTATTCCGCGCTCCTTTCAAAAACTCTCAGCTTTGCGCTGTGCGCTCTGTTGTTATCCTGCATTTCCTGTTCGCCCGGCAAAAGCGGCTTTTTGGTGACGATCCTGCCGAGAGGCTTTTTTCCGCACACGCATACCGGAAAGTCCGGCGGACATGTGCACGGATCTTCGGCTTTTTTGAAAGCCTGCTTTACCGCTCTGTCCTCGAGCGAATGAAAGCTTATCACCGCAAGTCTGCCCTGCGGTCTCAATACGTCCAAGAAATCGTTTATCGCATTCCCGAGCCCTTCGAGCTCGGAATTGACCTCTATCCTCACCGCCTGGAACGTGCGCTTTGCGGGGTTTCCTCCTGTACGCCGCGCCGCCGCGGGAATGGCCTGCTTTATTATCTCCGCGAGCTCGCCCGTGCTTTTTACCGGTCTTGCCTTCATTATCGCGGAGACTATCGCGGGCGCGAATTTTTCCTCGCCGTACTCGTACAGCAGTCTTTTAAGCCTTCCCGGCTCGTATTCGTTTATGACGTCGTATGCGCTCAGCTCCGCGTCCCTGTCCATCCTCATATCGAGCGGCGCGTCAGCTGAATAGGAGAAGCCCCTGTCCGCTTCATCGAGCTGGAAGGACGATACGCCCAAGTCTATAAGCGCCCCGTCTATGCCCGTCTCTCCGAGCGACTCCAATATTTGCTTTACGTTTTTAAAGTCGTCCTTTACAAAACGCACTCTGTCGCCGTATGCCGCGAGCCTTGCCTTGCATCTTTCAATAGCCGCGGCGTCCTTATCCACGCCTATGAGCTCTATCGGGCCTCTCGACAGAAGCCCCTCCGAGTGCCCCGCTCCGCCGAGCGTGCCGTCCATTATCAGCCCGCCCCGCTCCGGTCTCAGAGCCTGCATGCATTCTTCAAACAGTACCGGTATATGTCCTGTCATATGCCGAACTCCGCAAGCTTTTCTATCGCCTCGTCGTAGCCGTCCTGCGCGCTCGACAGGTACTCGTCCCAGCACTCTCTGCTCCAGAGCTCAACTCTCGTCATAGCTCCGTTTGCTACTATCTCATCGGTCATTTCCGCAAATTCTCTGAGTCTCTGCGGCAGCAGTATGCGCCCCTGCTTGTCCGGCACACAGTCTATAGCCGTGGAGTAAAGCACTCTCAAAAACTGCTGCGCTTTTTTATCGGTCAGCGGTATGCTTTTCAGTCTGGACGTGAACTCCGCCCACGCTTCTTCGGAAAACACAAAAAGGCATTTTCCAATGCCCTGGCTTACTATGAACTTTTCACCCAGCTCTTCGCGGAACTTTGCGGGCATGAATACCCGTCCCTTTGCGTCCAGGCTGTGAGTGTATGTGCTAATAAGCATTTACGCACTCTCCGTTCAAAAATTCACCACTTCGCACCACTTTCCACCATTCCGAATGACATTTTCATTATATCATGTGATTTTCATAATGCAATAGGTTTTTAACAATGTATTAAAAAAAAGTGAATATATCTCACAAAAAGAGCCTGCCGACGAAAAAAACGCGGCAGCGGTGCGGTTTTTGAGGCATAATGACGAAGAAAGCCGCTTCCTTGACGGCGGAGTCGGATAATAGTATATTCAGAGTAATAACAATCATCGCGCAGCGGGAGCGTTCATGTGAGAAAAACCATTAAAATTACAGCGGCAGCCGTTCTTATACTGATGATATTCGCCTTCGCACTGCCCGTATCGGCAGCGGTCTTTCACGACGACGTCCGCGTACTGATATCCACGGGTACGGAAAAAACGCTGAATATCAGGATAACCGGCGAATACTATATAGCCGAGGCGCCGGAACTAAGTCTCCCGGAGGGCGAGGCTTCCGTGAAGATATCCGGAAGCAACCCTATTATCACCTTCGGCGACAGCAGCTTTACCGCCGCCTCGATAACGCTTATGAGCCGGTCGTACGGAGACGTGACCGGCTATGTTCGCGTTAAAAACGAGCTTTACGGAGTATGCGCATATTTAGGCAACATGCGCTTTGACGTGCTCGAGGGTGCGCTCCGCGCCATAAACACTTTGCCCATAGAGCAGTACCTTTACGGCGTTGTACCGTACGAGATGAGCAATACGTTCCCGGTCGAAGCGCTGAAGGCACAGGCCGTCTGCGCGCGCGGCTATGTCGTCGCCAACTGCTCAAACTTTTCCTCACGCGACTACGACATACTCGATACCTCCGCAGATCAGGTCTATCACGGCTATGTCTCGAAATATACGCGCGCCATTGCTGCCGTCGGCGAGACCGCCGGTCAGGTGCTGACCTACGGCGGCGATATAATACAGGCCTATTACTCCGCCTCTAACGGAGGGCAGACGGAGCTCACGGGAAATGTATGGCAGAACGATCTTCCCTACTATATCCATCTCGACGACATATACGACGTGTTAAACCCGTCGAGCGCAGAGGAGAGGTCCTTCGTTCCCGACGACTTTACGCCGGAGACCACTGCTCTCATGGATCCCCTTGTGCTCACGATGATGCAGAATGCCGCAGACGCCGCAGCGGGCGAATCCGTAACGCTTCTTAGCACGGTGCGCATAAAGGCACACAGTTCCAAATACCCCGCCCCCAGCCGCGTATATACCAAGGCGGACGTGACCCTCATGACCGCAAACTCGGCAGGAAAGGTCGGGCAGCTCACGTTCACGGTATCGCTCGATTCCCTCGTATATTCCGAGGATAACCCGGACGGTATATTCAACACGACAAAACCGACTCTGCGCATTCGCGGAGCCGAAAAGGGCGTGCTCGAAACGGACGATAAAAAGCAGTACGAGGGCTGGTTCTTCACCAACAGAAGATACGGACACGGCATAGGCATGAGCCAGCGCGGAGCTCAGCAGCGCGCCACCTCGCTCGAGAGCTATACGGACATACTCGCTTTCTACTACTATCAGACAGCTCTGTGCCGCGTAGGCGGCTTTGAGGATACTCCCCTGCCGTCAAGCAGCGCATACAGCGTGACAGCGAAGCGTATATGCGGCATAAAGCCCGGCACAACGGTCGCTCAGCTGATGACCGGCCTTTCCTCGGACGCGCAGCTTTCATACATTAATTCGCGAGGAAGCGTAAAGGCGGAGGGCGTCGCATGCACCGGAGACTATGTACGCACGGTATACGGAGACGGCAGCAGCTTTAACGACATACCCATAGTCATATACGGAGATACAAACGGAGACGGCAGCACAGGCAGCGGTGATCTCGACGCCTTAAAGGCGCATCTTTCCGGGACCACAGCTCTGAGAGGAGCGCAGCTGACCGCCGCCGACGTAAATCACGATGGCTTTGTGGACGTTCTCGACGCGCTTTTGCTCGGCAAGCGCATATTCAACGACTATAAGATCGATCAAACAGATACGGAGGCCGATACATGATTATCAAGGCATCGGATATGAACCGGAAAACGAAGCGAGGACTGCTTGGCATATGCTGCTTTCTTTCGCTCGTTATACTCCTTACCGCAGTTTTTCCCACGACTGCGCACGCAGAGGGCATAAAGGTC
>CAYVOZ010000029.1:9426-20821 GCA_964453325.1 uncultured Christensenellaceae bacterium
GCGCGGATAAGACGTCCGCGAGCGTCGGCGACAGCATAACGCTCACCGTGACCGTCAAGGGCGTGAGTCTCGGCGCCGCGCAGGGTACGTATACCTACGATCCGTCTGTGCTCACTTTCATAAGCGCGAGCGGCGGTGCGGGCGACGGCACTATAAGCATGCTCTCGTCCGAAAAGGGCGGTTCGGATTCTCTGACCTGCACTGTAAAATTCTCGGTGACGGGAGGCGGCTCCTCTCCCATCGGTATTTCGGTCGATAAAGCCTATGACTATTCAGGAGCCTCTCTCGGCACGGGCGAGGCAGCCGCGAACATCGAGGTCGCCATGCCCGCGGCCACGCCCGACCCCGGCGAGGCCGACAAGCCCGACGTCTCCCTTACCGGAGTCGCCGCCTCAAACGTGGACGGCACCGACGCTCAGATGTATATCTGGCGGTCTCTGTCCTCTCTGACACTGCCCGCAGGCTACGCAGACAGGCAGGTCATGTATAACGGAGAAGCCGTCGGCGGCGCGGCGATACCCGACACGGAATACCCGATATTGCTCTATCTCTCGGAGGCCGACGGAAGCAATGCGAGATACTATATATACGAAGAAGAGAACTCAGGCCTGCTCTATCCGTATTATACAGTCAACAACGTCAGCGCTTCCTTCACGTTCATGCGCTATTACGGAAGCGATATACCCGCCGGCTACAGCGAGACCACGTTCGAGCTCGGCGGCAAGGACGTCCCCGGATGGACGAACGACGGCGGAGCAAGCGATATCTACCTCATATACGCAAGGAGCTCCGACGGAGAGAAGGACTTCTATCTCTATAATTTAGCCGACAGATCCGTACAGCGCTACGCAGCGCCGGCGACCGCAAAGCCCGCCGAGCCCACGCCGACCCCCGCGCCGTCCGCGGAGCCCGTCGTTTCCGAGCCCGAAGAGTCCTCCGGCATAACGCTGTCGCCTCTGTACTTTTACCTGCTTTTAAGCGCATGCGGCGCACTCGCGCTTACCGTTATAGCGCTCATAGTGATATCCGTCATACGCAGCAGCCAGCGCAAGGCTATGCTGAACTCGCGCAGACGCGCCCGGCGTCACGGCGCGGACGAGTCCGGAGAGTAAATTGACCGTAAACAAAAGCGCCGCGTCCGTACAGCTTTCCAGGCTGTAGGACGCGGCGTTTTTTTGTGTTGCAGGCTCCGCTAAGCAGACCGTTTTACGGAGCCGCTTATAAACCGGTCTTGTTATTCCTGCGTTTTGTCTTCCTTCTTTTCGTTTTTGTCTTCATCGTCCTCGCCCCATTCGGCGACCTTCTGAGCTCCCGTCGATACAGTCTGAACTATCGATTTTCCGAGATCCTTACCCAGCTTTCCGAAATCCTTGCCTACGCTCGTCCATGCTTTCTTAAGCGACATTTCTCTATCCTCCGATCAGTATATGCGCCAGCGCATATTATTGTTGTTTCGTTATCCTATATATACACCGGATGATCTTTTTTAATCAATTTCCGGCGCTATATCTCCCGTCTTCCCTCCAGGGCCTTCAAAAGAGTTACCTCGTCCGTGTATTCAAGCTCTCCCCCCACAGGCACACCGTGCGCTATGCGCGTCACCTTGAGCCCCGGCATGCCGTCAAGGAGCCTCGCTATATACACAGCCGTCGCCTCTCCCTGTACGTCCGGGTTTGTGGCGATTATGAGCTCCTTCACCTCTCCGCTCTTAAGGCGCTCCAAAAGCGGCTTTATGGCGATATCGTCCGGGCCTATGCCCTCGAGCGGCGCTATCGTCCCGCCGAGCACGTGATAGACGCCCTTATACTCGCGCACGCGTTCAAAGGCCATAACGTCGCGCGAGTCCTTTACCACGCATATCACGCTCCTGTCGCGGCGTTCGTCCGCGCATACAGGGCATATCTCTCTGTCCGTAAGATTCCCGCAGACAGTGCAGTATCTGACCTTCATGCGCGCGGTATACAGATCCTCCGCAAACTCGCGCACCTCCTCTGCGGGCATATCTATTATTCGGTATGCAAGCCGCATCGCGGTCTTGGGGCCTATGCTCGGCAGCTTTGCAAACCACGCCTGCAGCTTGGCAAGAGACTCTATCTCATACATCCCTAAAACAGGCCTCCCATGCCGGCGCCGCCGGTCACCTTCGCCATCTCGGCGTCGGACGTCTCGGAGGCGGTCTTCATTGCCTCGTTGACCGCGGCCGTCACGAGATCCTCAAGCATTTCGATATCGTCGGGATCCACTACCTCGGGCGCTATCTTTACGCTCTTTAACACCTTTGCGCCGGTGACCGTCGCCGTCACCATGCCGCCGCCCGCAGTCGCCTCAAACTCGCGCTCCGCCAGCTCCTCCTGTACGCGCTGTATATTCTGCTGCATGCGCTGTGCCTGCTGCATCATATTCTGCATATTCATGCCGCCCATCTGACCGGGAAAGCCTCCGCTCCTCTTTGCCATATTACATAAACCTCCTGTTGTTCTCTATAAAATACTTATTAGATTCATATACAGCCGTTTGCGCACCGGTGCTCTTTCGCGTTAACTTTAGATACCCCCGGATAGCTGCCGACCGTTACTCGACTATCTCTGCGTCGTCAAATACTGTTTCGCTTCTTGACTCCGGCGTAAGAACCTCTATGGCGATCTTCTTGCCTGTGACCCTTTCCGCTGCCGCGATTATTCTTTCCTTTACACCGTTATTCTCCGTCGCAAGCAGTCTCGCCCTTGACGGCGTATCGTGCGTCAGCGTCAGCCTCCCCGCGATATAGGATACGGCTCTGAAATCCGCAACAAATTTGTATGATATGCTGTCCTCGGCCTT
The DNA here is from genome assembly GCA_964453325.1 of uncultured Christensenellaceae bacterium. GTDB lineage: Bacteria > Bacillota > Clostridia > Christensenellales > Christensenellaceae > JAZRGP01. The sequence continues at coordinate 12,247 of CAYVOZ010000029.1, forward strand.
CATCTCTCCGGCTATGCTGCTCCATAGCTGCGCAGCGTCCGCAGAAGCCTCCGCAGAGACGCGCTCCGTGCTTCTTTGAGTCTTTGGCTGTCCCTTTGGCGCAGCCGCTGCGCTGACCTGTACCGCGACAGCTCCGCTTTTGAGCTTTTCTATCTTCTTCTCCAACTTTTCTATGCGCAGCGCTGTGTCCCCCTGCACGTCGCCCCTCTCGGGCAAAAGTATGTGCATCACCGCTGATTCCAGAAGTATCTGCGGCTTGGAGGAAAAAGCCATGCGGCTCTCCGCATCCGCCAATACATCGAGCGCACGAAGCGCGCCCTCCTTTGTCCATTTCGATCCGGCTGCATCGCCCGTCACGAGCCCCATGAGCCTTGAGCGGACCGACTGCAATAACTGCGACGTTAAAAGCGCGGGCTCCACTCCGCTGTCCGCAAGCTTATAAAGCATATCTATAGCTCCGCTCTCGTCGAAATCCGCGAGCATATCCGTGAGCCTGCCTATCGCGCCGAGATCCGCAAGGTTTAAAACGGATGCGACCATGGACTCCGTTATGCATCCGCCCATGGAGCAGCATTTCTCAAGTATCGTGAGAGCGTCTCTCATTCCGCCCTCCGCAGCGCCCGCTATCATTTCGAGCGCGCCGTCGTCCGCCTCTCCGTCCGTCTTTTCGAGTATCTCGCGCATCATCGCAACGATGTCCTTGTCCTCCACCGCCTTGAAGTCAAAGCGTTGGCAGCGCGACAGCACCGTGCGCGGCAGCTTTCTTAGCTCTGTCGTCGCTAGTATGAACACACCGTATTCCGGAGGCTCCTCAAGCGTCTTAAGCAGCGCGTTGAAGGCGCTGTTGCTGAGCATGTGCACCTCGTCGATGATGTATATCTTATACCTGCCCATGGCGGGCATGAGGTTTATCTTTTCTCTCAGGGCGCGCGCGTCGTCCACACCGGTATTGGACGCTGCGTCCATTTCGATAATATCGGGCATAGTCTCGTTGAGCGCGGCGAGACAGTTATCACATTTCAGGCAGGGCTCTCCGTCCTGCGGGTCGAGACAGTTGAGAGCGGCGGCAAGTATTCTGGCCGTGCTCGTCTTGCCCGTGCCTCTCGGTCCGGAGAATACATACGCATGGGCCGGCTGACCCGTCTTCACCTGATTCTTTAGTATCTCCGCAACGGCGTCCTGATCCTTCAGCTCGCAGAAGCGTCTGGGTCGGAACTGCCTGTATAATGCCTTATACGCCATCTTCCGTCTCCGTTTCCGCCGCATCCTCCCCGGTCGGCTGCGGCGCGGCCGTAAACAGCGCGTCTATCGCGTCTATATCCACTTTTCCCGGGATATTCTTATCGTCGGCCGTATCCTTATATATCTCGTAGTATTCGGCGAGGTTATCATTCGTTATCATGTCCTCCGACGCCACTGTATATACCGTATTTTCGTCTATAAGAGCCGAGCCGGTCGCCAGTCTGAACGCAAAGCGGCACGCCGCCTTGCCCACCATGGTTCCGTCGAGTCCCGCATATGCATACAGCATCGAGTCCGGTGCAAAGGCTCTCACCTCTGCGACGGGCTCCGTCTTGGTGTCGCCCTCCTCGGGTACGACAGCCTCCACAGTGACAAGTCCCTCGTTTTTAAGCTGATGCCATGTCTTTATGATACCCGCAGTCGCTCTCGTCACGAGCGCGCCGGGGATCGCATCCGCCTTTGCCGCACGCGTCAGAAAATCCACCGCCCTGCTTCCGCGCACGAGCATGACCTCCGGCTTCTTTTTAAAAGCCTTATCGACTGCCTTGGTAAGCCCCGCTTTGGTCATGGGCCCGTAATATATCTCGTCCTCCGGCGTGACGCTTATTTCTGTAAGCATATTCTTTATGCCGAGCGAAAAATCTGATTTCTTCTCGTCGGATATCAGAGCAAGCCTGCCGCCCCCGGCCATAGCCGTCTGAACGCCCGAGGAATAGCCGCCGTACCACGCGTCCGCGCTCTTTATCTCCGCAGCGAATCTGCCCGGTGTCTTTGACTCCGCGCCTACAACGATTATGCCCGCTCTCTCGCAAAGGCCTGCGACTATGTCCGCAGTATCCGCCTCCAGTCCAACGGCAACGAGTACGTTGCAGCCCTTGTTTATTATGCTGCGCGTATCCTGTATCTGCTGACCGGGATCCTCTCCTGCTGTGTATATATAGTATTTATCGAGTCCGGAATCCGAGGAAATGAGCTGCTGAGCATATTCTCCGAAGCCGTCCATTATGTCCTTATCCTCAACGCCCAGAATTATGCCTATGGAGACAGTCGGCTCCTCCGGCACAGGCGTGGGAGTGGGCTCCGGCGTCGGCACGGGAGTGGACACGGGCTCCACGTATGCGGGCTCTGCGGGCGCGCCCGCCTCTTTTATCGCAGGCACCACTACAAAGATCGCGACGACGGCGAGCCCCGCCGCCAATATAAGCGCTCCTGCCGTTATGAGCAACGCTAAAGCATGCGAGGAGAAAAAGTCGCCTAAGCGTCCGAAAAAGCTCTTTTTTCTCGAACCGCGTCTCCTGTGACCCGGTGCGGAGGACGAGGGGCGTCTTGAGCCCGGCTGAGACGAATATCCGCGGCTGCCCGACGACAAAGACGCCGAGGGCGTACGCCCGCGACCGCCCGACGCCGATCCTCTGCCTGTGCTTCGTCTTCTTCCTCTGTCCTGAAAGCCCATTTTCCGTCCCTTCCCGTATGCAGGTTGATTACAGTATTATAGCAGACGAAGGGTGTTTTCTCAACACTTAAAAACCTTAAATCAGATGAGCCTGTTGGTGCGCGCATAGTGAAACAGATACTGCTGCGCAATGCCGGCATATTCCCCGAAATGCTCGCGCGCAAAGGCCGTCGCCTCCCGGTCGTTTTTAGGCACAAAGCCGTACATCCTTTCAAGCACTCTGCCCATCCATACATCCACGGGGAAAGCGCTGCGTTTCATGCACGAGAAGAGCAGCACGCAGTCCGCCACCTTCGGCCCTACGCCCTTTAAGGAGCACAGGCGCTTTTTAGCGTCCGCATAGTCCTCGCCGCAAAGCGAATCCAGATCGAACCCGTCCGCGACCGCTCTTGCGGTCTCGATGATATACGGAGCCCGGTAGCCCGCTCCGCAGGCATAAAGCTCCTCCTCGGACAGCGCGGCTATTGCCTCCGGCGTCGGGAATGCAAAGTACTCCCGTCCTTCGCATGAAAAGCTCTCTCCCGCGCGCTCGCACAGTGCGACGATTATCTTTTTTATCCTGCCTATGTTATTGTTTGCAGAAACTATAAAGGATATGAGCGTTTCAAATCTCTCCTGATTCAGCAGCCTCATGCCGCGCGCGCACTCCACAGTTCCCGCGAGAGTCGCGTCGCTCTCAAAGCCGCGTTCGATATCGGCATAGGACGCCGAAAGATCGAAGTAGTCCCGCCATATCGCGTCAAACTCCGCCTGCGTCACGGGGTACAGAAACAATCCTCCGTCCCGCTCGCGCACCTTTAAAGCATGCGCATGCGCGACACCGGTATATACGCCCTCTGAGTCTGCATCGAATCTGAAGCACTGACCGCACTCAAAAACCACGGAGGGCTTTATGCACTCTCCCGTAAGAAGTACTCCCCCGTCCTTAAAAACCGTATTTATCATTTCTCTGCCTTTTTTCTATAAAAAACGGGGCAACACACCTGCTGCCCCGCTTGTTTATTCATGACCGTCAGCTCGGATATACGCTGACCTGCTTTTTGTCTCTGCCCAGACGCTCGAAGCGGACTATTCCGCTCTCCATTGCAAACAGAGTGTCGTCGCCGCCCTTACCCACGTTGATACCGGGGTGGATCTTGGTCCCGCGCTGTCTTACGAGTATATTACCCGCGAGCACTTCCTGACCGTCGGCGCGCTTCACACCCAGACGCTTGGCTTCGCTGTCGCGTCCGTTTCTGGAGCTTCCTACACCTTTCTTATGTGCCATTTATCTCACCTCACTTGCTATTGCGCACTGTCGTTCAGCCTATGGAAACGATCTCTACTCTCGTATACGGCTGTCTGTGTCCCTGCTTCTTGCGGAAGTCCTTTTTGGACTTATACTTGAAGACGACGACTTTCTTCTCTTTGTCCTGCTTTAAAACCTTGCCGATCACCTTGACGCCTTCGACGACGGGCGCGCCTATCTGCACGTTCTCGCCTTCCGCTACCATCAGCGCGTCAAAGCTGACCTCTGCGCCGATCTCTGCGTCGATCTTCTCAACGTCAATGAATTTTCCCGGCTCAGCCTTATACTGCTTGCCGCCTGTCTTGATTATCGCATACATATCTTTGTCCTCCTCTCCCCAGTCTCGCCGAATAAGGGTACGCTTTATAAAAACGGTTTATGACCCTGCCCGAGCGGCTCACCGAAATAGTTTACAATAAACTGCGTTTCGTGTCAACATAAAAATCGCAATACTGCCGCTTTTTCAGCCGAAAAAACAGTTTTTCGGCGTGTCGTTTACGTTAAACGACCCCGCGCGGCAGAAGCCTGCAGGGTCGTCTTGCTTACGCAGCAAAGATATAACTATCTTTCCTTGATCTTTGCGGATTTGCCTACTCTGTCGCGCAGATAGAAGAGCTTTGCTCGTCTGACCTTGCCGCTTCTGACCTTTTCGATATGGTCGATCTTGGGCGAGTGCAGCGGTAAAGTTCTCTCGACGCCGATGCCGTAGGAAACGCGGCGAACGGTGATGGTCTCTCTGAGACCGCCGCCCTTTCTTGCGATGAGATAGCCTTCAAAGACCTGAAGCCTTTCCCTTGCGCCTTCGACTATTTTCAGGTATACCTTTATAAGGTCGCCTATTTCGAGTTCCGGAATATCCGTGCGCAGCTGGGACTGTTCAACGTATTTGATAATGTCCTGCATGTGTTTACATCCTCCTTCCTTATTTGGAGCGTTCTTACCTTGCTTTATGAAGGCAGCGGACCGACCCGTAGTTTTGGAATGTTCATGCCCCGTAAACGGGCAGCGGACCACATCCGTAAATCACAGCGAAAAATATTATAACAAAGCCGGATTTAAAAAGCAACATTTTTTTACTGTATTCTAAGGCTTTTCCGGCACTTTTCATCCATTTGCCGTGCGGGCCGTCCGGTACAGTATATTACCCTATCCGCTCACGGGACTCAAGCGTTCTTTTTACTCTTCGGGACAGGAAATGCGAAACGCACGCAAAGAGAACATATCCCACAGCGCAGCCGAGCGTATTAAGTATTATATCGTCCACATCGAACACCCTGTAATACGGCAGCACCGCCTGCGTGAGCTCTATCGCACACGTTGCCGCAAAGCCCGCGAACACAGTCGAAAAAGCCCTTCCGTTTCTGTCGAAGGCCGCGGGATATAGCGCGCCGAACGGTATAAACGCCGCTATATTCAGCAGCAGATTCAGTTTCTCGCTGCGCGTGCCGGAAAGCGACGCAAATATCGTGCTGAACGGCATAGGGTTAATATCCCGCACTGTGTTCCCCGTCGGACGCAGCGTCAGCATGAGAAGATATATCATATAGGCAATAAATAAGAGCCGGAGCACATGCACATATCCCGGCACAGAGAGCAGTCTTTTTCGCGGCACTATAAGGCATATGACCGTATACAGAACGACGCTCAGAACGACCGATATTATTGCCATGATAAAGTATGTTTTTATAAGCTCGTCCGACACTTTTTTCCTCCCGGTATAAAAAAATGATACCACAGCCCGATGCGAAATATAATCCGAAAAGAAAGGATTTATACTTTTTTCATAATTACTCTATTTTTCACGAAAATTCGATCTTTTTTAATAACGGCTGTTGTTATTTTATTCCAAAGATGTTACAATATTGTAAATACTTGATACCATTTTAAGGAAGTTTTCCGTTCAAATGATGAGATCATACAAGCCTGCCGTTATGTCGGCATTCATAATGTTCATATTTTTTATGTTCCTCCCCTGCGCAAACGCAGCTGCTGGCGACGAAGAGCCCGAGCTGATCGGTCCCGGCGGCGGAGGATATGCCGTCATGGACGTGTCCGCGCTCTCGGATCCCTATTATGCCGTCGGCGACGGTGTCAAGGACAGCACAGCCGGTATAAACACGGCTATGTCCGACCTCGCAGCGCTCGGAGGAGGCACTGTATATCTGCCCGCGGGTACCTATGTCATATCCCGTCCGCTCATCGTGCCGTCCTTCGTCACGCTTTTAGGGGATGCCGCAGACCCCGACGTTCCCGGCGACTTCGGCACCGTCATATATGTGAATATGCCGGAGGGCGATCCGAACGGCCCGGGGCTCATACAGATAGGCGGCAGCGCCGGAGTAAAGGGCATAACCGTATACTATCCGCATCAGCATTTTAACGACATGAAAACATATCCCTTCACGTTCTACATTACGGGCGAGGGAGATACGCATATGCTGCATAGCATAACGGACTGCACTCTTATAAACTCATATAACGGCATAGGCTCGAGCATCAGCGGAGCTACCGCACACGAGCAGACCACTATTGAAAACGTGCGCGGTACAGTGCTCAATATAGGCTATAAGGCTATGAACGAGTCAGACGTTGGTACCACCACCGGGCTCACATTCACCAACAGCGTCTGGGCCGAAGCCGGGGCAAAATACGAGGCTCCCGACCGCGCCGCGCTCGACGCATACACCCTTTCCCACACTCACGGTCTCGTGCTCGGCGATCTTGAATGGCACCAGTTCTACGATGTATCCGTTTCCGACTGCCTTTACGGCATTCATTTCATAGACGGGCCGCGCATATCCTTCGCGGGCTGCTTTTACGGCCTCAGCGTCAAAAACTGTGTATACGGCATTGCCGCAGATCCTGATTCTCTCGACTCGCGCTGGGGCGTGAGCATTTCCGACTCCGTTATCGAGGGGAGCACGCTCGCCATAAGCAACCTCTCCGACGGCAATATAATACTCGGCAATACCGCCGTCAAGGGAGAGACAGAGGGAAAAGCGTGTGCGGAATTCAGCTATGACGGCGGCGTCGATATCACGCCCGTCTCGCACCAAGCCCCCGCGCATTATCTGTACACCGTAAAGGCCGATAAGACCGGCGCCTCCGATGCAGCGGGCCCAATACAGGCCGCTCTTGATACCGCCTCGCTTTCCGGCGGTATAGTGTATCTGCCCGCCGGAAGATACAGGCTTAACGCATGCCTCACAGTCCCGCCCGGGGTCGAGCTTCGCGGCTGCTCCTCTGTCGCCACGCGGAACCAGTCGTTTAACGCCGGCGGAACGCTGCTGCTCTCGTATTACGGATACGATGAGGACGATTCCCCGCTTATAACGCTCGGCGGCGATAACGCCGGGCTTTCCGGTATCAAAATTCTCTATCCGGATAACAATCCGCAAAAAAAGCCGCTTAGCTCCGCATATAAAAAGACGTCCTATGCCGTGAAGGCCACGGGTAAGGGCGTTTATGTGGAAAACACGGAGATCACAGCCGCCTCTGGCGGGATATACATGTACCGTGCGGACGGCTTTGTGATAAAGAATCTCATGGGCTTCTGCTATGACAACATGATCACCTCGGAGGGCTTCGCAGGCGGTTATATCGAAGGCTGCCTGCAAAACGGCAACTTCATATCCCGCATAGGCTTAAAGCTGCAAAACGTGAGCGGCTATGAGGATTGGCCGGACGAGCCCGAGCTCAAGTCTCTTTTGTTCGATCCTATATCCCGGAAGACCTCTGTATTCTTACGGATCGTGGACAGCGCGGGCATAACCGGGCGCGATCTTTTCGCATACGGCGTACGCACTCTCATATATCAGGAGAACAGCCCGAACACGCGCTTTATAAACATAGGCGCGGATAATCTCGGCGGCAGCATGCTCGACATAAACGGAGGCAGCTTCGCCGCGCTCAACACCATGAGGTATAACGGAAGGCTTTACAGTACAGACAGTCTCAGCGCCGTCACGCTCATAAACAGCATTTCCATAGGCGGAAGAAGCAAGCGCAGCGACGCTGACCGGCTGCCCGACGAAGCCGCGGATCACGAGTATCTTTATGACTCGTATGTCAGATATCTGGACACGGACGAAGCCTGCAAGGTGCTCCTGCCTTACTGACGCGCGAATATCGATAAGGATAACAAAACGGAGCTCTCATCGCCTGCATATATATGCGGGACGCAGAGCTCCGTTTTTTTCGCGCTATTCTGTTCTTATACCGTCAATCCTTAAGCAGCTCCGGGCGCACGAGCCGCGTCTTTTCTATGGCCTTTTCCTTCTGCCATGCCATAATATTGGCATGATGTCCGGATAACAGCACGTCCGGCACGCGCATTCCGCGAAACTCCGCGGGGCGCGTATACTGCGGATACTCCAAAAGCCCGTCCGTAAAGGACTCGTCCTCGCCGGACAGCTCGTTTCCGAGCACCCCCGGCACCATGCGCATAACGCAGTCCATGAGCACCATCGCAGGCAGCTCGCCGCCGGTGAGAACATAATCCCCTATGGATATCTCTTTATCTATAAGGCAGTCTATTATGCGCTGGTCGATGCCCTCGTAATGACCGCAGAGAATATTCACAGCGTCGTATT
>CAYVOZ010000030.1:0-20618 GCA_964453325.1 uncultured Christensenellaceae bacterium
CTTGAAATATATCCGGGCGCTGACAGGACCAGCCTTATGATGGTCCTTCCCAACAAGCCAGGGTCTCTGTATCAGGTGCTGTCCCGCTTCTACGCGTTGGGTATCAATCTAAACAAGCTGGAAAGCCGTCCTGTACCCGAGCGCAACTTTGAGTTCATGTTTTACTTTGATCTTGATGTGCCTATCTATTCTTCGCAGTTCATACAGCTCATGGGCGAGATACAGGATATTGCTGAGGACTTTGTTTATATGGGCAGCTACAGCGAGATGGTCTGATGCTTAAATGCGGACTTCTGGGTGAAAGGCTGGGCCACAGCTATTCCACCGCCATACATGCTGAGCTTGGAGATTATGAGTACAGGCTCTATGAAAAAGGGCCTCGGGAATTAGAGCGCTTTCTCCGGGAGGGAGATTTTGACGGACTGAATGTGACCATTCCGTACAAAAAAGACGTGATTTCTTACTGTGATGTCCTTTCGGAGACTGCCTCGGCTGTTGGAAGCGTCAACACTATTGTTCGCGGCAGGGACGGCAGGCTTTTCGGATATAATACCGACGCGTTCGGATTCGGGGCCATGCTGGCCGTTGCCGGCATAGACCCCGTGGGGAAAAAGGCCGTGATACTCGGTTCCGGTGGGGCCTCGGCGGCCGTGTGTTATGTGCTGGATAAGCTGGGGGCGCAGGTCGTCGTTGTCTCGCGCAGCGGGGAGAACAATTATGGCAATCTTATCCTTCATCAGGATGCCGCCATTGTAGTGAACACGACGCCGGTGGGTATGTACCCGAATAATATGCGCGCGGCTGTTGACTTGACCTGCTTCCCAAGATGTGAGAGCGTGTTGGATATAGTTTATAATCCCGCAAGAACCGCTCTGCTGCTTCAGGCTCAAAGGCTCGGCATTAAATGCGCCAGCGGACTTTACATGCTTGTGGCGCAGGCGAAACGCAGCAGCGAGCTTTTTACCGGTACGAATATCGACGATAGGGAGATAGCCCGCATAGAAAAAAAGCTCTCCTTTGCAATGCAGAATATCGTGCTTGTCGGTATGCCCGGCAGCGGAAAGAGCACTGTGGGAAAGGCTCTGGCGGAAAAGCTCGGCCGCGGATTCGAGGATGCGGACGCTATGATAGAAAAGGCCGCCGGCATGACCATACCGCAGATATTTTCATCCTCGGGAGAGGCGGAGTTTAGGCGTATAGAGACGCAGGTGCTCGCCGGGCTGGGAAAACGCTCCGGCGCTGTCATTGCCACGGGAGGGGGATGTGTGACGAGGGAGGAAAACTACCCACTGCTGCACCAAAACAGCTGCATAATATGGCTCTGCCGCGGCATAGAAAAGCTTCCCACCGAAGGCCGTCCGCTGTCAACCCCCGGGGAGCTTGCCAAAATGTTTGACCTGCGCCGGATAATGTACGCTGATTTTGCCGATTTTGCGGTGGATAACAACGGAACGCTTGAGAATACGCTGAACCAAATTATGGAGGTATTGCAATGAAGCTTTTGGTTATCAACGGACCTAATCTGAACCGTTGAGTTCGATTCCAACCGTTTTCTTTTGCAAAATAAGCCGTTATAGTGGCAATTCTGCCGAGACTCATTGATTTCAAAGTCAGAAACCAAATCTAAAAACAATAAAAAGTGCAGAATGAAACTCATTACATTAGCTAATCGCTTTAACAGCATTTCCAAAATGTTGTTATTCAGCCCGATGTACTCCACGCTCAAATCAACAGTTATAATATGAGTAATTCAAAAGCAGGCTCGTATTAAAAGCCTCGAGTAAAAATAACTTGAGGGCCAAGGCTAAAACAATACTGGCTTTTTAACCGATAAAGGTGCAGCTGCAATGATCGAAGCCGCCCCGTATATTATTGGTTCGATAGAGAAAATGCCATAATAAAGGCGTGCTTATTTGTTAAGAACACACGTGGAAGTATCGTCTTAGCAAAATCGTTTTTCTGGCGTCCTGCACTGAATAGTAATACTTGAATCTATTAACCCCAAAGAGTTTCCTCCTCTGTACTTCACAATAGTCGTTTTTGCAGCCCTCGCAGGCCGGCAAAACTCTTTGTTCAGCGGGCTTCCGATTCGCTTCATCACCCACAGGTCGCGCTCGTTTCCGACGCCGCAAAAAGACACGGCTGCGCTCTCGGCAAAAAACATTCGCGGCTGATGCCGCTTTGTTTTTCGCATTTGATGGCTTGCTTTTTTCGGTGGTCGCGGTTACAGCTGTCCGACGATAACCAGCACCACTCCTGCTGCGGTCAGTACGGCGCCTGCTATGGTGAGGCCCATGCTGCTCTTTGCGTCCTTTGCGTCCTGAGGACGGACGGCTTTTTTGGGGCTTCCGGACTTATAAAGCAGGTCTATACGACTGCCCTCGCTTTGCACATTATAGTCGGAAAGCGAAGTACGGATATTCTTTTTGTACTCAATGCCGTCGACGGTATAGGAGACCTGCAGCTCGTATATCTTGCCGCTTTTCGCGCTGTGTGCGTGCTTGTATATGACCGTTGCGCGAACCGGCTCGGAGCAGAGAGCATAAGAACGTTTCTGTAAAATCAGTGCAAGCCCGCAAATGAGTAAGATCAATCCTATGAAACCGAGTACTATACCTATTGCCGTCATATTTAGTAAAGCTCCTTACAATTATTTAATAATATAGATCGTTTATTCTGCCAATCGATATAATATGGTGAAGAGCCGGCAGCTTTATGCATAAATTGGATAATCACTTTGTACCGATTATATATGAAGATACTAAAAAAAGAAAGAGCTTATGCTTATATGCAAAAAGGCACGATGCGTTCCGTGATACATTTCGTTGAGGGATAATACTGTTCAACTATTTTAACATGATATGCATACTATTTTACCCATGCGTTCCGTATGCTGACTCCTTGAGCGGCAGACGGCCTTATTTGTGTGACTATTTTATCCTTGCTGAGTTACAGCGCGATTCTGTTTTTGTCGGTGCATAAATACTATTTTGTCATGCTTCAAAAGACCGCAGAAAACTGTGCGTATTTTGAGAATACCGCGTGTTGTTTGTTCATGTTCAATATCTTCCGGCCTACATATAATTTAGTTAAATTCCGCAAGGAAATCAAAAAATTCAGGGAGGAAATACCATGAAAAGAACAATTCTACTCGTTTTAGCTCTTCTGACATGCCTCGTAGTGTTTGCAGGCTGCGGCGCAAAGGAGACGGCGGCAGAGTCCGTTGACGCATCCGACGATCTGTATATCGGCGTATACTGCTACGGCAATCTGGAGTACTTCTATGATCACAAGATCGGCCTCGAGGCTGCCGGCAAAATGCTGGGCGTCCAGACCAAATACACAGGCCCCGCCGATGGCGACATCAACGCCATGATAACCGCTTTTGAGCAGGCTATCGCAGAGGAGCCGGACGGCATAATCACGTTTGGCGCAGAGGAGACCCTTTCCGCCGTTATCAACAAGGCGGAGGCTGCCGGAATACACGTTATCACCGTTGACGGCGACGTCAGCTCCTCCAACAGGACCGCCTTTGTAGGCACGGGCAGCTTCGACGCAGGCAAAATGGGCGGCGCAAAGCTGGCAGAAGCTATCGGCGGCAAGGGCAAGGTCGCTATACTCACTCAGCCCGGCGCAGAGCTGCACGTACAGCGCTGGAACGGCTATGAGGCCGCTCTTGCAGAGTATGCTGACATCGAAGTAGTACAGGTCGGCGACACCAAATCCGATACAGTCGTAGCTATCGACGTTGCAAAGGCAATGCTTCAGGCTAACCCCGATATCGTAGGCATCGGCTGCACAGACGCCGTTGGCGGAGCTGCTGTTGCAACGGCTCTCGAAGAGCTCGATATGGTAGGCAAGGTAAAGGTCATCACGATGGACAGAGATCAGCAGGTCCTTGAGAAGATCATGGACGGCGAGATATACGGCACGCTCGTACAGAACTCCGCTCTCATGCCCTTCCTCGCAACCGAAATACTTTATAACCTCAAGCACGCGGACGTTGCCGTTACCACCGACAACGCGGCGGCAAACTTCTACTTCGCTCCCAACACGGTAGATACCGGCGTTGTGTTCGTAGACGCTTCCAATGCAGAGTACTTCATGAGAAGCAGCAGTAAATAAGGATCAGGCAGTCAGCCTTCAGCCGTCTCCCGTCCACGGGAGACGGCTGAATATCCGAAAGCGCGTGCGGCTCATATAAGCCGGTCTCTGCCGTCAAAGGCGGAAAAACGGTAAGTGCTGTATAAACGCTTTTCGCTCATCAGGCGCAAAGGGACTCCTCTTTGCTGCCGGAAACGAACAAAAGGAGGAACGATCATGGAATATGTACTGGAGGCGCGCGGCATCACAAAGCGTTTTCCGGGCGTATTGGCGCTCGATCATGCCGATCTCCAGCTCCGAAAGGGAGAGGTACATGCTCTCGTGGGAGAAAACGGAGCCGGTAAATCCACGCTGATGCATATATTGAGCGGCGTGTATAAAAAGGACGAGGGACAGATATTCATAAACGACAAAGAGGTCGAGATAAACTCTCCGACGGACGCTACAAACCTCGGCATAGGCATAGTATTTCAGGAGCTGTCGCTTATTCCCGAGCTGAGCGTGGCGGAGAATATGTTTCCGAACCGTCAGCCGGTAAACAAGTTAGGCTTCATTAACAATAAGCAGCTTTTAAAGAACGCACAGCAGATAATAGACATTTTTGAGGAAGATATCGATCCGGCCACTCCCGTCAAGTTTCTGACCATCGCAAAGCAGCAGATGGTCGAGATAATGAAGGCGCTATCTCACGATCCCAAGGTGCTCATACTCGACGAACCGACCTCGTCGCTGACGCAGGTGGAGACAGAGCGGCTGTTTAGAAATATTGAAACGCTTAAGGAACGCGGCATCTCGATGGTGTATATATCCCATCACCTCTCCGAGGTCATGCAGGTGGCGGATGTTGCGACAGTGCTCCGGGACGGTAAGATAGTCACGACAGTCAATGTCTCCGAAATAAACGAGGATAAGCTCGTAAGCTTCATGGTAGGCAGAGAGATAGTGCAGAAGCATATAGACAGAACGGCCAGGATCGACCGGTCAAAGCTGCTATTCGAGGCAAAGAATCTGTCCCATTTGTACCAGTTCAAGGACATTTCCTTTGACGTATACCCCGGCGAGATAGTCGGCATGTACGGACTTGTGGGAGCAGGGCGCTCCGAGATGGCAAAATGCATCTTCGGGCTCGATAAGCTCTCCGGCGGAGAGATGTATCTCGACGGAAAGCCTTTCAGGGCAAAAAGCGCAGCCGACTCCATAGAAAAGGGAGTGGCCTATGCCAGCGAGAACAGAAAGCTGGACGGTCTTTTCCTTAAAAAGACGATATCCGATAACTGCGTCTCGGTGCAGCTCAAAAGCTTTGCCAATAAGATAGGCTTTTTAAACGACAGGGACATGGGCAAATTTGCGGATGACTGCATAAAGCGTCTTAATGTTATCACGCCTTCAAGAAGTCAGATAACGGGCAATCTCTCGGGCGGCAATCAGCAGAAGGTCCTGCTGTCCATGTGGCTGGGCGTGAATCCGCGCTTTCTGATAGTGGATGAGCCCACAAAGGGCGTGGACGTCGGAGCAAAGTCCGAGATATACGATATTCTGCGCAAGCTGGCGGACGAGGGGATGGGGATACTCGTTATATCCTCGGATCTGCTCGAGATACTCAACATAAGCGACAGGATATTCGTTATAAAGGACGGCAGAGTGCAGGGTGAATGCATGCCCGACGAGGCTAAGGAGGAAAAAACAATGACTGAGAAGAAAAAAGGCTCATTTAGCATCAGAAAACTGTTTGAGATAAGAGAGTCGGCGCTCGTGGTGCTGATAATCATATTCGCTGTAATAATGGTATGCGTAAAGCCCAAGTTTTTGAGTATAAACAACATACTTGCGATATTCATATCGCTGTCCTCCACAGCTACGCTGGCATGCGGAATGTGCGTGCTGTTGGTATCGGGCTGTATGGATCTGTCGGTGGGCTCCATGTCGGCCTTCTCCGGTGTAATATGCTGCCAGCTCATGAACAGCTTTGGCGTGCCTGTCGTCATATCGATAGTCGCGGGCGTGCTACTCGGACTGATAGTCGGTCTGATAAACGGCTTCATAGTCGTAAAGTGGAATATAGCGCCGTTCATCATCACGCTCGGCATGCAGTATATACTGCGCGGCCTGACTCAGATAATCGCGGAGGGCTTTACGATAATCGGGCTGCCCGAGTCCTTTACGAACTTCGGACAGAAATCGCTTTTAGGCATACAGCTGCCCATACTATATATGATAGTGCTGGTGGTCGTATTCGAGATACTGCTGCGAAAGTTCCGTTTCTTCCGTCAGAGCTACTTCCTCGGCGGCAATGAAAAGGCTGCCGGAATGACGGGCATGAAGACAAAGCGTATAAAGGTCGTGAACTTCATAATCGTGGATATGCTCGCGGCGTTCGTGGGCGTCACCTTCGCGGCGCGCTTCGGAAACGCTTCCGTCACGATAGGCACAGGCCTCGAAATGCAGGTCATCACTGCGTGCGTTATCGGCGGCGCGAGCCTGTCGGGCGGTGAGGGTACGATAATCGGCGCGTTCCTCGGCGCACTGCTTATGGCTATGATAACGAGCGCACTAAATATGCTCGGCGTCGATACCTTCTGGCAGAACGTCTGCACGGGCGCGATACTGATATTCGCTGTGGTCATGGATACCATTCTTAAGGACAGAAGAGAGCTCGGCGTAAAGGTGGAGACCGCCAAGAAGCGGGATGAGAAGATCGCGGCATAAGCCGGGAAAGGGACTGCTATGCAAAGACTGAAGGATAAGGTTTGTATCGTGACAGGCGCGGGCAACGGCATAGGCAAGGCGATAGCGGAGCTTTTCGCACGGGAGGGCGGTACAGTTATATGCTCCTCCCGCCGCGCGGCAAACGGTCAGCCCGTGAGCGACGCGCTTTACGCGGAGGGACTGAATACTGTATTCGTAAAGTGCGATATATCGGACGAGCAGGACGTAAAATCGCTGTTTGATACCGCCATAGAGAAGTTCGGCAGAGTGGACGTGCTCGTGAACAACGCCGGCGTCAACTTCGTAAAGCCGTTTTTGGATGTGGAGCTGGAGGACTGGGACAGGGTCATAAACACGGACCTTCGCGGTACGTTCATGTGCACGTCAAGAGCGGTAAAAGAGATGGTAAAGACGGGCGGCGGCTCGATAGTGAACATCACCTCCGTGCATACCCTGCAATGCCTCGACGGAGCGGCTCCGTATGACGCGGCAAAGTGGGGAGTGGTCGGACTCACAAAGTCTGTCGCGGTGGAGATGGCGGAGAAGGGCATACGCATAAACGCGCTTTCCCCCGGGCTCATTGCCACACAGATATGGAACGATATACTCGAAGCCTCGCCCAACAGACAGGAGTGCGAGGACTACTGGAACTCCAACATACCTCAAAGACGCGCAGGCACTCCCGAGGAGATAGCAAAAGCGGCGCTGTTCCTGGCGAGCGACGAGGCGAGCTATTTCAACGGCGCTAATATACTCTGCGACGGCGGCATGACCAGCGCGCTCATAAGCAAGGCGTCGTTTGAGTCCACGGCATGCGAGGGCGGAGAGAGAAAGTAAAGAGAGACAGATAAATGGAAAAGAACATGAAAGCGCTTATCAAATACGATCGCGGCGTCGGCAATATGGAGATAAGGAGCATTCCCGTGCCGGATATCGCGGCGGATGAGGTGCTCGTAAAGGTATACTGTGTAGGCGTTTGCGGCACGGACATAAAGATATACGACGATACGTTTTTCTCCGACGTGCCCGTGACGATAGGACATGAGTTCGCGGGCGAGATAGTGAAAAAAGGCGAAGGAGTACGCAGTCTTGAGGTCGGAGAGCGCGTCGTGAGCGAGCAGCACTGGAAGGCGTGCGGCGTCTGCCGATATTGCCTTACGGGCAAGCGCCATCTGTGCAGCCAAAAGCGCTCCCCGGGGTATCTCTCGGACGGCGCGTATGCGGAGTATATAGCCGTGAAGGAGTCGCTCATACACAAGGTCCCCGATACGCTGTCCCTGGAGGAGGCCTGCCTTATAGAGCCAATGGGCATTGCGGCGCACGCTCTCTTTGAAAAGTGCCGCATAGAGGTTGCTGACAACGTCGTGATACTCGGCTGCGGGCCTATCGCGCTCATAGCGCTGCAGATAGTGCGCTCCATGGGCGCGGGGTGGGTGTGCCTCACCGGCCTTGACGCGGACGAGCCCGCGCGCTTCCCGCTGGCTAAGGAGCTGGGCGCGGACAGAGTTGTGAACGTGATGCACGAGAGCATCACAGACGCCGTAATGGAGCATACGGGCGGAGTCGGCGCGGACGTCGTTATAGACCTCTCGGGCGCGGGCAAGGCCATAGCCGAGGCGTTCGGCTTCATAAGAAAGGACGGCCGCTTCTGCGCGATAGGCCTGCCGCACGGCGATATAAGCCTGCCGTGGGCTGATATGGTGCTTAAGGCCGTGAACGTATTCTTCAGCTACAGCTCGGGCTATATGACGTGGGAGAGATGCATGTATCTCATAAACTCGGGAAAGGTGAGCCTCAAGCCGTTCACAAAGGCCATATATCCTCTAGAGGACTGGCACACGGCTATCGAGGACGCGAGAAAAGGAAAGGTCTTAAAGGCGATAATCAAAATTTGAGGCGGTCTCCCGCCTCCGGATGTAAAAGAAAGTCGTGCCGGCAGCCCGTAAAAAAGGCCGCCGGCATGATTTTTTATGCGTATATCTCTATCATACGCTTGAAGTATTCGTAGCTCACGCGCCCCTCGCCCAAGCGGCGGGCGTTTGTGTTGCCCTTTTTCTGCTCGGCGTGATAGTCCGAGCCGCCCGAAAGAAAGGACACTTTGCAGCTGTAGTCGCGGTATACTCTTCCGGCTATCTCGTTGACCGAAAGGCTGCCCTTATAGCTCGTCTTGGGATACGGATAATCCGCCTCTATGCCGCTTAGCCCGGCGTTTATAAGCAGGTCTATATACTCCGCGCGCGTATACTTTCCGCGGACGCTGTCCGTCTCCTCGTCTATGAGGTACGGGTGCGCGAGCACGGCTCTGCCGCCTGCGGAGCGTATGAGCTCCACGGCGTATACGGGATCGGGCTTTTCGCGCTTAATGTTGAGCGTGGGGTCGTCTCTCACTAAAAGCTTTGCCGCCTTCCAGTCCGGCGTATAGCCCTTCTGTGCAATGGCCTCAAAGATATGCTTTCTCTGCACATCCTTGGGGCTCCTGCCGCAGCCGTCCGTGATATAGTCCCAGCTCACGTCCATGCCGCGCGCGACCAGCGCGTCGCAGAGCTTTCTGTAGCCGTCGGTCTTGGAGAGCTGCATATCGGATTCCAATTTTGCCATGCCCTCCGAGGAAAAGTCGCAGAAAAGGCCGACTATATGCACGTCGTCCACCAAAGTATCGCACGATATCTCTATAGCGGGCAGCATCAGCACGCCGCGCGAGGCTGCGTATTCCACGGGAGATATCTCCCTGTCGTCGACGTCTATCGATACCGGCGGGAGCGTGTCGTGATCGCAAAGCGCGAACGCCTTGAGCCCCTCTGTCGCGGCGGCGTTGTCTATGAGCTCGCGTACGGAATCCATGCCGTCCGAGCGCGTGGAATGTGTATGAAGATCGACAAATTCTATCATATTATGCCTTGCCCTCCGAGCCGAAAAGCTTAATGTGCGTTTCCGCCATTTCCTTTACGGCGTTGTATGCGGCGAGATCGAGCTTTAGCGGATCGCGCTTCTCGTTCTCCTCGAGATACTTTGCGATAGAGCCGCAGTACGCTATTTTAAGCGCGGTGGAGATATTGACCTTTGCCGCGCCCATGCTTATGAGCCTGTGGAACACCTCGTCGGCAAGTCCGGTGCCGCCGTGGATGACCAAAGGCACGGGGATGACCCTTCTGAGCTCGGCAAAGAGCTCAAACTCTATCTTGGGCTCGCCCTTATAGAGCCCGTGAGCCGTACCCACAGCGGGAGCTAAAAAGTCTATGCCGGTCTCTGCGACGAATTTCTCCGAGGATTTCACGTCCGCAAGCGCGCTCTCGCGCTCGGTCACGACCACATGATCCTCTACGCCCACGATCGCGCCTATCTCGCCCTCTACGCTGACGTCGCTTTTGTGCGCGTATTCTGATATCTCGCGGCACACGCGTATGTTCTCCTCGAGGGGCTTTTTGGACATATCTATCATTATGGACGAATACCCGGCGTCAACGCATTCCTTTGCGAGCTCGGGGATATTGCAGTGGTCGAGATGCAGCGCAACGGGTATGCTCGCGCGCTCCGCGAGAGGCTTTACAAAGTCGACAATACCGAGAGGCGAAAGCTGCTGTACGGTCTTCTGCGACGTTTGCAGTATTACGGGGCTCTTCAGTTCGCTGGCCTTATCCACCACAGCATATGCCGTGAGCCTGTTTACGATATTGAACGCACCCACGCCGTAGCCGCCGTTTTCCGCGTCCTTGAGCATTTTTATCATATTGACATACATTTCTTTATCCTCCTTATAATTTGACTATGTGCTTCGGCTGTTCGCCGTTAAGAAAACTGAGTGCCGCTTCTGCCGCCTCGGTGGCCATGCGTATGGAGGCCTCCTTTGTGAGTGCGGCGGAATGGGGAGTGAGTATAACGTTATCCATGCCAATGAGCGGGCTTTCCGGGTCTATGGGCTCTGTCTCAAAGACGTCGAGCCCGGCGGCGGCAAGCCTGCCGGTACTCAGCGCATCGGCGACGTCCGCCTGCACGACGACGTCTCCGCGAGAGCAGTTTATGAGTATCAAGCCCGGCTTTGCGCGGGACAGAAGCGCCGCGTTGACCATGCCCCGCGTCTCGGGGATGCTCGGACAGTGCAGGGATATCACGTCGGCATTTCCGAAAATATAGCCGACGTCGTCGGTGAGCTCGTATTCGGGGACGCTTTCGGGCTTCACGAACGGGTCATAGGCTATCACCTTCATGTTGAAGCCGAGCCGGAACATCTCCGCCGCGTTTCTGCCGATATGACCGAGCCCGATTATGCCCACGGTCTTGTCGTTGAGCTCGCGCGAGGTATTTGACGTGCGAATGAGCCATCCGCCGCTGCGTGTCTCGCGGTCGTATACGGGCAGACGCTTTGAAAGCGCGAGAGCGAGCGATACTGCGTGCTCCGCGACGGATATGCTGTTGGCGGTCGGCGTGTTGGTGAGCACGATACCGCGCTTCTTGCACTCCTCTTTATCGACGTTGTCAGTGCCTGCGCCTGTGCGGCATATCGCGCCGAGCCTCGGAGCCTTTGCTATTGCAGAGGCAGTCATTTTGACATTGGTGCGCAGTATAACCGCGTCCGCGTCACCTAATATGCGCTCGAATGCCTCCTGACCCTGCTCTTCGGGAATGAGTATGTTGACTCTGCCGTCAAGCATAGCCATGGCGTCCTCGTGTATGCGCTGGGAAAGAACGACCGTTTTCATTTGAGGTACCCCGCTTTGACGAGCTCGCCGCGCGCATCCGCGGTCTGTCCGGCGCTTAAAGGCATGAGCGGCAGACGCGGATAGCCGCCCTTAAAGCCCATGAGGCTCATGCAGGCCTTTGAGCCGGGTATTCCGGTCGAGCCGGAGCAGGCCTTTGAAAGGGACTTAATAAATTCGCAAAGCTCTGTTGCCTCTGCGGTGCGTCCGCTGTCGAAGAGGGGCTTTATCTCGCTGCACTGCTGCGGCAGATAATTCGCCGCGGAGAGCACGCCGCCCACGCAGCCGCAAAGCAGCCCGTCCATGTACTTGTTTATAGTGCCGGCGAGCACGCAGAAATCGCTGCCTTCAGCGGCCTCGACATAGCTCGAAATAGGCTCTGCGGAGGTATCCTTCATGCCCACTATATTGGGGTGCTGCGAAAGCTCGTGTATAACAGCGGGAGATATGAGCAGCCCTGCCGCGAATTTAGGCGCGCAGTATATAAGCACGGGAACGGGAGAGCGGTCCGCGACGTATGTGAAATGGGCTATCATAGCCTCGTCGGTCATCTTGCCCTTGAAATAAAAAGGAGTGAGCAGGCTTATAAAATCCGCGCCCGCGTCCGCAGCCTTTTTCGCAAAGTCCACGGTAGCATATGAGGATTCTCTGCCTGCACCCACCATGAGAGTTTTGTCGGGAGAGAGATATTTTCTGACAGTCTTTACGACCGTCACGCTCTCGTCCTCTGTGAGAGACTTGAACTCGCCGTTAGAGCCGAGCGGCATAAGCCCCCGTATATCGGTTTCGTTATACATCTCCACGTTGAAGCTCAGCGCGTCGAGGTCGAGCGTCTGATCCTCCTTAAACGGCGTCATCATGGGGGGAAATACTCCCGAGAGCTTTTCTTTTACTTCCATTTGCCTGCCTCCTTTATAGGGTTGGATTTGATAATATGACTTTGTTTTATGCTATTCCTGTCCGAGGGCCTTTACCGCGGCCTTCACTATGCCGAGCAGGGAGCAGTTTGCGCGCGGCTGAAACGTATACCCGGCGAACTCGCGCTCCTTAAAGCGCTGATACGGCTCGCTCACCACTCCGCCGGTGAGGAATATCCTTTTGTTGAGCTCGGTGGTGCGCCCGATTATCGAGAGACTGGTCTTCATAGGCTCAAAGGTGCCGGACAGCAGCGCGCGCAGCATATCCTCGCGCGTCGTATCCACGGTCAGCCCGGAAAAGCCGCCTTTTTTCTTGACGAGACTGTGCCTGTCTCCGGAAAGGTGCGGCAAAAAGCGCACGCCCTCCCTTGGACGCTGGGACGCCACGCTCTGCATATAGTCCGTGTAAAACTCGTCCATCGACATTTCCCGGCAGAAATTCTTCCTGAACCACTCTATCGCAAAGCCGCCTACCGTTATGGAAAGATAGAGCCACATTCCCTCCTCAACAGAGGTCCGGCAATAGAGGCGCGGATGAGGCACGGGGTTATCGGTGGTGATAGTCATTATCTCGCTCGACCCGGATATGTTCATAATGTCGCCGGGAGAGACCGCGCCCGCGCCGTATGCGCCGGCCGCGCTGTCGTTTGAGCCCATGACTATACTCATACTCTCCCTTAGCCCGGTGAGGGCGGATACCTCCCGCGATATGCGGCCTATGACCGATATCGAGGGTCTTATCTCGGGCAGCAGCCCGGCGTCTATGCCGAGCGCTTCCGTGAGCTCGTCTGACCAGCCCTTGCCGGAAAACGTCTCGTAAAGCCCGGTAAAGCTCGCGTTTGTAGGGTCGATATAAAAGCCGCCGGTCAGCCGCTTCAAAATAAACGTGCTTAGATGGCCTATGCAGACAGTGCGGGATATCACCTCCGGCTCGTTTTGCATGAGCCAGAGTATGGAGGTCAGAGATATGCCGCCGGCAAAAGGCAGATTTCCGTTAACGGATAAAAAGCGCTCCCTGGGTACGAGCCTCAGGGCCTGTCGCGACTGCGGATAGCTGCGGCGGTCAAGATGTATTATGCAGGGATAGAGCGCGTTTCCGTCCCGATCCATAGCTATCACGGAGGGCGAGAAGTTGTCTATCACTATGGCGTCCGCATCCTTCGCGGGGTCACCGAGCTTTTTTAACGTATCGAGAAACGCCGTCCATATGAGCTCGGGATCTATCTGCGCATAAAGACCGTTCACGTTGTAGCCGTATTCGGCCTTGGCTGTGACGAGCTCCGATAGCTCCCCGTCAAACACTCCGGTCTTTACGGACGAGGTTCCAAAGTCGGCGGCTATTATTCTCATGCGTTCCTCCTTATTGCCCATGAGCACGATGTGTGCTAAAATAAGACGTAAAACATGGTTGCACATTGATTGTATACAATGATAACACAAAAGTCAATGCGCGGAGGCGATATGAGCAATAAAAATTCAGCTTTTATTTACGAGCAGATAAAGAACGACATAATCACGAGCGTGTATAAGCCAAATCAGCGCATAGCCGAGGACGAGCTTGCCGGGCGGTACGGCATATCCCGCACTCCGGTGAGGGAAGCAATACGCATGCTGGAGCAGGCGGGCTTTGTGACCTGCGTTAAGAATGTAGGCACTTTTGTAAGGCATATATCGGCGAGCGAAATAGGAGATTTTTTCGATGTTCGCGGAGCGCTCGAGGGCCTGAACGCAAGACTGGCCGCGCTGCGCGCCGAGCCCGGGCTCTGTGACGAGCTGAAGGAGATCGCTTCGGCGGTGGTGGCGGCGCATAAGATGCGCGACCACGAGGCCGCCAACCTTCTGGACACAAAGCTGCACGACAGGATAACCGCGGCTGCGAAAAACGAGTTTGCGGCCAAGTGCCTCGACATGCTGGGCGATAAGCTGATGTGGTTTTTAAGCATAAGCAATATCAGCAGAATAGACTATCTCGACAGCATACCGTTCGAGAATATGAAGAACGGCCACGAGCTTATAATTGCCTCTATAGCCGACGGAGATCCCGCAGCCGCGGAGGCGAATGCAAGGGCGCACGTCGAGGAGGCAAAGAGGTATTTTATAGACTACTGCTATAACAGATTCATGCTTTAAGCGCCGGATAAGCAGACGCGCTTTTTCACGCGCAGCAAGCCGTCATACACACGATTTTAACTTTTTCTTCATCGTATTTTGCTATTTTGGGCGCCGGGACCGAAAAACAGGCGTCAGTTATCACAAAGTAAAATTTGGCAGAGCCGTTATGCTAATATGTGCGTTGACTCATAAACGGGGCGATGATAAAGTATATATGTAAAATTGTATATATTTTATAGATCGGACCGAAGGAGTAGGGTATGAAAAGGGTGATATTGGCCATATTGCTGTTGCTTGCCGCACTGAACGTCTGCTCCTGCTCCGGCGGCAGCGAGGCGGTCTATGTTCCGGAGGACAAGACGGAGACCGCACCGACCGAAAAATATGTGGCGATATACCCTTTATCCTCTTACGAATATTTTATAGATCACAAGCTGGGCTTTTTTCAGGCGGGGAGCAACCTTGGAGTTGAGGTCGAATATCTCGGCCCGGAGGACAACGATATAGAGGCAATGAAGACCTGCATGAATACAGCCATAGAGCAGGAGGTCAACGGCATCGTGCTTTTCGGCGCGAGCGACGAGCTTGCCGAGAGCGTAAACAGAGCATGGGACAAGGGCATTCCCTGCGTAACGGTGGACGGCGACGTAAAGGGCTCAAAGCGGCTCGCGTTTGTGGGGACGGGGAATTTCTCTGCGGGGGAGACGCTTGCGCAAACCGCGGTCGACCTGCTGAAGGGCAAGGGCTCGATAGCCATAATGACAGAGCTCGGCACGGAGCTCCATGTGGAGCGGACTGCGGGCTGCAGATCGGTCCTCGATAAATACAGCGGCATAACGGTCAGGGACGTTGTGGACACAAAGGCGGATACCACCGTATCATACGAGGCGGCAAAGGGTCTGCTCAGAAAATACGGTACACAGCTCGACCTTATACTCGTGACCGACGCAATAGGAGGGCCTGCGCTGGCGGCGGCTGTGGAGGATATGGGCTATGCGGGAAAGATAAAGCTCATAACCATGGACAGAGGGAGCTATGTGCTGCAAAAGATAGACGACGGCGTTATCGCCGCCACTGTGGTGCAGCAGACCGCTCTCATGCCGTACTATGCCATGCGCGTGCTCTACGACTATAACCATCCGTCGGTAACGATAGTGAGCGACCGCGCCTCCGCCGGCGTAAAGGGAGTGCCGGACCTTATAGAGATGGGCGTATATGTCATTGACAAGGACAATTATGAGTATTTCGACAGGTATTAGACTATGAAGAGGCTTGGGAGAAAGCAGAGAAAAAGCCGCATGAAGCTTGAATATAAGCTTATGGCGCTGTTTTTTGTGTGCTTTCTTATACCGATGCTGTTTATGAATCTCATATCCGCGAATAATATGGATTCCGCTGTGGAGGACAACGCATACAAGAACCTTCGCGAGCGCGTGGGAATAACCGCGGCAAGCGTGGAGCAAAAGCTCGCAAAGTTCGACGGCATAGGCGCTACCGTGGCGCAGGATCACGAGCTGCTCGAAAAAATGACGATGCACAGCGACAGCTATGACTCCGGACTCGACTACATACTCGCGCAGGACGAAATATACTCGTATCTCGCAAATCTTCTCATAAAGGATAAATACGCGCAGTCGCTTTATATATACAACGTGGGCGGCGATTCCTTCTGCATCAACAACTCCGATACCGTTGACAAGTCCTATTCCCCCGCAGCGGAGGAATGGTACAGTAAAGTCATAAAAAGCGGAGAAAAGCTCATGCTTACCGAGCATATCGACATGCAGACGGTGGGAAAGCGTCAGAGAGTGCTTTCATATATATATCCGGTGCTCCGGGGCAACGGGAAGGTTTCGTTCATCATAATGCTGAATTACTCCGCGGAGGCGCTCGCGGAGTGCATAGCGGACGCGAGACTGGAGGACTCGGAGGTACATATAACCGACTCCGACTTTCTTTGCTATAACGATACTGTTCCGGGCAGCGATTATTCGAGAGCGGCGCTCGGCGCGCTCAGAAGAAACAACGGACTTCTGCGCGCCGGGAGCGATGATACGGCGTCCTTTATATATAAGGAAGAGCTCAAGGGTACGGGCTGGTATGTGGTCGGCGTTACGAGCGAGGTGCTGGCGAAAAAGGATATCATACAGTATCGCATGTGGATGCTCGTTTTTACCGGCATAATGACGCTGCTCATGGTGGGGATATCCTTTGCGGTGTCCGCCGTGATATCCAAGCCGTTAAAGAGCATGCAGGAGCTGTCCCGCAAGGTGAGAAACGGCGTTCCGGGTACGGAATACCGCATTACGGATATAAAGGGCAACCGCCTTATGCGCGACGAGTATCAGGTGTTCGCGGATACCATAAACGATCTTCTGCATCAGGTGAACGCCAGCATGAAGGCGCAGCAGAAGCAGGAGCAGGCTATGCTGCAGGCACAGATAAACCCGCATTTTATCTATAACACGCTGAATACCGTGAAATGGACGGCAAAGATGGAGGGCAACCTGCGGACAGAGGAGGCCGTCGCCGCGCTTATCAACCTGTTTAAATCCACGCTCAATGTAAACCGCACGTTTATACCGATATCCGAGGAGATACGCCAGATAGAGGACTATATAAAGGTACAGCGACGGTTTTGTGACCGATATGCAGTTTGACGACGGCGTGACCGGCCTTAAGACGCTGAAGTTCGTACTCCAGCCTGTGGTCGAAAACGCGGTATTTCACGGACTCGATATGGAAAGCGGCTCGGCGAGGCTCGGGATATCCATAAGGCTCGAGGACGGAGACGTGGTATATACCGTGAGTGACAACGGCTGCGGCATGACCGACGAGCAGCTGGCCGACCTCTTGAGAGACAGCGGCGAAAGAAAAATGATGACCGGCATCGGCGTGATAAATGTAAATCAAAGGATCAAAAAGTATTTCGGGACCGGATACGGAATAACCGTGGAGAGCAAGGTGGGCAGCGGCACGACCGTTACCATACGGATACCGGCTCAGCCGTTCGGCGGTGAGGAGGAAGCATGAGGATACTTGTCGTAGACGACGAACCGCTGGTGCGCAAGGGCATAGTCAGTCTTATGAAGCAGCACCCGGAGGCAAGCGACATATGCGAGGCGGGAAACGGACTCACTGCGGTGGAGATCATAAAGCAGGATCCGCCGGACGTCGTACTTACGGACGTGCTCATGCCGGGCATGGACGGCATAGAGCTCTTAAAATGGATAATGGCGTATTGCCCGGGCATAAAGTCCGTGGTGTTAAGCTCGCATCAGGACTTCAAGTATGTAAAGCAGGCATTTGTGTTCGGCGCGAGGGACTATCTTTTAAAGTATGATATTGAGGAGAAGGTCTTTTTCGACATGCTCGACCTGTTCAGCCGGGAGCTCAACGACGAAAAGGACACCGTCTCCGTACGGAAAAAGGACATCAACCGGCTCGCGAAGGATACGCAGCCCTTTGACGGAAAGATATCCGCAGTGTGTATCCCGAGAGAGCGCTCCGACGCGGAATACTCCGGCTTTATAAAAAGCCTAGGCTATCCGGTCAGCTTTTATGTGGACGCAGACTATGCCTTTATGCTCTGCGCCTCCGAGTATGCGGATGAGCTTGCGGGTCTGTGCGCGCAAGCCTTTGAATGCTCTGCCGGCATAAGCGGCGAGGGGCGCGCGGATCAGCCCGATGAGCTTTTTTATCAGTCGAGGAACGCTCTTTCCGTGCGCTACTTCGGCGGCGACAGCGTGATAAAATACTCGGAGGGCATGGGAGAGAGCGAGCTTTCACCGTATGTGCTGGAGCTCAAAAAACGCATCTCGGCGGAGATACTCGGCTTTTCGCTCTCGCAGACCATCAGGCTTTTAGAGGAGATATCCGGGAACGTGAGCACGCAGCGCGAGTGCTCCGTAATACAGATAAGGCTGCTGTATGTCTCCGTGGCGGAGCTGCTCTTTATAAGATACGACGAGATATTTACGCAGCACAGCATGAGCGTGGATCAGATAAACAAGAGGATAATGTCGGAGCGCACGCTTAAAGGGACCGAGGATATACTCTTTGACCTTATTCAGATAGTGATAAACGATTCGCTGCATATCATAGACTTTCACGACTGCTCCGAGCTCGTTAAAAAGAGCGCGGAATATATCAATACGCATTTCGGAAACGGCGCATTGAACCTGAAGATGATATCCGAGCACCTGGGCTATGCAGCTCCGTATCTGAGCCGCGTTTTCAAAAACGAGACGGGAGTAAACGTCGTGGACTATATAAACGAGCTGCGCATACTAACCGCCAAGACGATGCTCAAAAACGGCAATCAGCACGTATACGAGGTAGCGCAGGCGGTAGGCTACAACAACTATAACTATTTCGGCAAAATATTCAAGCGCATAGTCGGGCTTTCGCCCACCGAATACCTCGACAGCATAAGCTGAGCCGCGCACATAAGCGCGCAGCGCGGGTCTGATTGGCCGGAGAACGGATATGCGATGATCTATGTATGGATCACTGTCCT
Source organism: uncultured Christensenellaceae bacterium (assembly GCA_964453325.1). Classification (GTDB taxonomy): domain Bacteria; phylum Bacillota; class Clostridia; order Christensenellales; family Christensenellaceae; genus JAZRGP01. The sequence continues at coordinate 19,053 of CAYVOZ010000030.1, forward strand.
TCGCCGGTACTATGCGGCGCGTCTGCTTCTTCGCCGGCCTGCTTTGGTTCACTATGCTCTGCCTCCGGCAGGGCCGGGTCGGCCTTGAAAATATCGGCGACCTCGCTTATGGATATGTATGCGCCCGGATCGGCTCTGTGGACGAGCTCCTTCATTTTGTTGATCTGAAAACGGTTGAGCACTATATATATCATCTTTTTGCTCGTTCCCGAGAAGTAGCCCGTTGCTTCTATAATAGTCATGCCCTGCTCGAAGGCTTTTGAGAGTATTTCGCTTATCTCCTCCTGCTTTTCGGTCACTATCATGACGGACTTTGAGCGGTCGAAGCCCTCCACGACAAAGTCGACGGTCTTAAGAGCCGCCATATACGCGACGATGGAATAGAGCGGCAGTATCCAGCTCTGCATTATAAAGCCGCACGCGATATACAGTATGACGTTAAATATCATGACGAAAGTGCCTACGGTTATGCCGAGCTTTTTTGCGTATATAACGGACATGACCTCTATGCCGTCCATTGCGCCGCCAAAGCGTATCGCAAGCCCGCTCCCGGCGCCGGATACTATGCCGCCGAATACTGCGCACAGCAGAAGATCCGTCCCCGCGAGCGGAGACGAGGAGAGCACGTCAATTGGAAAGACGTCCGTTATGAGCCATGCAAAGAGGGAGTATATCGCGACGGTGTATATGGCATAAACGGTGAAAACGGGGCCCTGCTTTTTAAGACCGTACAGGAACAGAGGAACGTTCAGTATCAACAGGAACAGTGAAAGGCTCATCCATTCCGGAGTGATCTGCGAGAGCAGCATGGATGTGCCGGATATTCCGCTGTCATAAAGCCTCACGGGCGCGAGAAATACCGTGACGCCGAACGCGTTAATGATACCGGCGAGCGTCAGCATTGCAAGATTTTTGACCTCAAGCTGCTTAATAAATGCTTTAAAGCACATAGACCCTCCTTTAAGATATTATTGACAGTTAAAAGCACGAACGTGCAAAAAGATATCTGTTTGTTTAAAAGGATAACATATGCATTACCGATTGGCAAGACGGACGGAAAACGGCTGCGAGTTAAAACAAAACAGAGCCGGTCGGAAAGATCCCCGGCTTATAGACGTCGTCACGGTATTGATGCGAAAGAGGTATTATCGGAAAGGCTTACAGCTTGTCCTCGGCGTTGACGGTATAGGGAGAATCCGGATCCTCGTAAAAGCGGCGCGCCTCGTCCTCTGTCACGCGCGCGAGGTTAAGCTTATTGCACCATGAAAGCAGGTCGAGAGTGCCGCCGTTTCCTCCGTATGGGTCGCCGCGCTTGGCGATAAGAGTGATGTATCTGTCTTTCTCGTTCATGCTGTGCTTCTCCGTTTGCTTATGTCATTCGTATATGAAAGAGCCCCGTGTATGCGGGCAGCCCCCGGGCAGCAAAGCAGACTTTGATGACCGGGTATTATTGCAAGACTTCGTTGCAATAACCGTCGGGTTTTCTCAAAACAAAAACACATTCCTGCTTTGTGTCGGTTTAATTAATACTAACATACCCGGTCATCAAAGTCTACATATAAATCC
>CAYVOZ010000031.1:0-4523 GCA_964453325.1 uncultured Christensenellaceae bacterium
TTCTCTGAGATTGTCAATGACCGTCTTTGAAAGTCTGGCTTCTTTTTTGAGCTCGTCAACGGAGCGTATATCCATGGTCTGCATGACCTGCTCAAGCTTTTCGGCCGCCTTCGAGCCGAGCTTGGGAACGGACAGGAAGGAAAGCCTTATGTTATCCCCCTCCACAGTATACTCCCTGGCCTTGCTCTTATGAAGATCCACGGGCAAAAAGGCTATCCCGCGCGCATACATCTCCATGACTATCTCAAGATGTATCATGGTGAGGCTTTCTCTCTGCGTTCTTCCGTTGCCCTTTGCGTCGAGCTCCGCGAGCCTTGCGCGCACTCCGTCGAGCCCGCCCTTTATCTCCGTGGAGTCGAATTCCTCTCCTCTCACGGTAAAGTATGCAGCGTAGAACTCCTTCGGATAGTGCACCTTGCAGTACGCTATCCTGAGCGCCATTATGACATAGGCAACGGCGTGCGCCTTGGGGAACATGTAGCTTATCTTCCTACAGGAGTCGATATACCATTTCGGCGCATCCGACGCGGCTATCGCAGCTTCCATCTCCGCCTGACGCTTCTCCTTGCCCTTTGCCCATTTTCCCTTTCGCACGCTCTCCATGATATCGAACGACATCTTTTTATCGACGCCCTTGTTTATGAGGTCGATCATGATATCGTCTCTCGTGCATATCGTCTCCTTGAGCTTGGCCGTACCGCTCGCGATCAGCTGGTCTGCATTGTCCACCCATACGTTCGTGCCGTGGGACAGTCCGGATATCATTATGAGGTCGTTAATAGTCGTGGGCTTGGTGTCCACGAGCATGCCCTGAACAAAACGCGTGCCAAATTCCGGTATGCCTAACGTGCCGACCTTTATGCCTCGAATGTCCTCCGGCTTTATGCCGAGCGCATCGACGGACGTAAAGATGCTAAGAGCCGCCGGATCGTTTAAGGGTATCGCCAACGGGTCAAAGTCCTCGCCTATGGCCTTCTCGAGCGCCTTTATAATGGTCGGGTTATCGTGACCGAGTATGTCTATCTTTATCAGTATATCGTGCATCGAGTTAAAGTCGAAGTGCGTCGTGGTGGAGTCCACGTCCGTCTTGTCCGCCGGCTTCTGTATCGCCGTAAACTCGTATATGCTTCTGTTCTTAGGCACGATAACGAGCCCGCCGGGGTGCTGTCCCGTGTTCCGCTTTACGCCAGACATGCCCTGAGACAGTCTCTCCGCCTCCGCGCGCGTTATATGCTTGCCCGTCGCCTTCAGGGTCTTTCGGATCATTTCCATCGCGGTGTTGTCCTGTATAGTGCCTATCGTGCCTGCGCGGTATACATATTCCTCCCCGAAAAGCTCCTCTATGTATTTATGCGCCTTACCCTGATATTCGCTCGAGAAGTTGAGGTCGATATCCGGCACCTTGTCCGCGTTAAAGCCCAAAAACACCTCGAAAGGTATGTTGTAGCCGTCCGATTCATAGGGCGAGCCGCATACCGGGCAGACCGCCGGGGGCAGCTCCACACCGCAGCCGCACTGCTCGATATCCACGTCAAAATCCGAGTGCTTGCAGTTCGGGCAGACATAATGCGGCGCAAGCGGGTTGACCTCCGTTATGCCCGCGGCATATGCAGCGAGCGACGAGCCCACCGAGCCTCGCGAGCCGACGAGATACCCGTCCGAGTTCGTCTTTTTAACGAGCTTCATGGCTATCCAGTACAGCACGGCATAGCCGTGTTTTATAATAGAGCCGAGCTCCTTCTCGAGTCTCGCGCCTATCGCCTCGGGCAGCGGATCGCCGTATCTCTCATGCATAAAGCTGTATGCGGCGTCGGTTATCTCCTTGTCCGCATTCTCGACATACGGCATTGCCGTCTCGTTCGGGAAAAGCTCTATCTCCTCTGTAGATGCCGCTATGGCGTTCGGGTTCTTGATGACCGCGTCATATGCCGTCTGTTCTCCGAGATACGAGAACTCCTCAAGCATCTCGTCCGTCGTCTTAAAGTACAGCGGCGCCTGCTCGTCCGCGTCCTTAAAGCCTATCGACGCCATTATCATTGCCCTGTAGGCAGCCATATGCGGATCCAGGAAATGGCAGTCGCCCGTAGCCACGAGAGGCTTTCCCAGCTCCTCCGCAAGCAGCGCCAGCTTCATATTGAGCTCTCTTAACTCGTCTGCTCCGGAGTATCTGCCCTCGCGCACCAAAAAAGCGTTGTTGCCCGTGGGCTGTATCTCGATATAATCGTAAAAGGACGCTATATCGGCGAGCTTATCGTGCTCCGCGCCGTCCATTAGCGCGGTGAAGAGCTCGCCCTCGCAGCACGCCGAGCCTATTATCAGCCCCTCGCGGTATTTCTCGATAAGACTTCTCGGCATTCTGGGTCTTCTGTAAAAATGCTCTAAATGCGCTGCGGATATCAGCCTGTAAAGGTTTTGCAGTCCCGTCTTGTTTTTCACGAGCAGCACTATATGATACGTGCGCTCGTGCTTTGAGGACGTATCGCTCCCCGTTCTGGCGTTGAGCTCGTTTACCTCGCAGAGGCCCTCTTCCCTGAGCTCAGAGAACATCTTAAGCGCGAGCTGGGCAGTCGCCTCCGCGTCGTTCACCGCTCTGTGATGCTTGAGCGGTATCTTATAGTGCGAGCAAAGCTTATCGAGCTTATGAGAGCTGAGCTCGGGCAGATGCGCGCGCGCCACCGCCAGCGTGTCGAAGTAGCTGTTTTTGAACTGTATTCCGTATTTTTTGCACTTTGCCCTGATAAAGCCAATATCGAACGAGGCGTTGTGCGCGGCCAGGGGATCCCCGCCCGCAAACTCGAGAAACGCGCGGACAGCCTCGTCCTCATGAGGAGCGCCCGCCACCATATCGTTCGTTATGCCCGTCAGAGTGACTATCTGCGCGGGAATGCTCATGCCCGGATCGACAAACGTGGAAAACCTCTCCGTAACGCTCCCGTTCTCGAGCCTCACCGCGCCTATCTCCGTAATGCCGCAGCTGCTGCTGTTGAGTCCCGTGGTCTCTATGTCAAAGACCACCATTCTGCCGTTAAAGCTCAGCCGTCCGTCATATACGGGCTTTGCGTCCGCCATGAGGTACGCCTCTGTGCCGTATATTATCTTTACGCCGTATTTCTTGCCCGCGTTCTGCGCCTCGGGAAAGGCCTGTACGACGCCGTGATCCGTCACCGCGACGGCCTTGTGTCCCCATTCGGACGCGCGTTTTACATAGCTCTCCGCAGAGGACAGACCGTCCATGCTGCTCATCGTGGTATGAAGATGCAGCTCCACTCGCTTTTCGTCGGCGGTGTCCTTTCGCTTCTGCTTTTCCGCGCGGACGATGTCCGTGACCTCGAGCACCGTGTCATAGGCGCCGTTCTCGTCGCGCCGAGAATACTCGTCCTCCTTATATTTACCGCGCACCCTGGCGCATTTCAGCTCCGAGAACTTCTCATTGTATTCCGCCGTCTTGTCTCCGCGCATAAACACAGAGCAGCGGACCGTGGACGTATAGTCCGTGAGAGTAAATACTACCTTCGTATACTTGCCCGCCTTTATGGGCTGGACCTCAAACGTAAGCACGTCTCCCTCTACCACAGCGGGCTTGTCCACCTCTATGCCCCGCATCTCCATGGGCTCCTCGGCTATGCTGCGCCCGTGTATCACTCTCGGCAAATGCTTTACAGCGGGCTTTTCCGGCGCGGCCGGCTTTGGCGCAGGCGCGGCTGCGGGCTTGCCCGCTTCAACCGCTTTGGTCTGATTCCCTATCGTTCTTTTCTGAGCGCTGCGGTCTACGTGCGGCTGCCTTATCTGCTCGAGCGACGAGTCATAGTACATTCTCCTCACTCTGAGCTTTATTGCAAACGTGAGCTCAAAAAGCTTCTCCGCCTTTTCCAGCGTACCCGACATCCGCATAATGTCCGGCCCCATCTCTCTGTCAAAGGCGATATCCGCAAACATGTCCTCTATCGTTATTCTGCAATCCTTTATGAAAGGCACCATAGCGGGGGATATCTCTAAAATGATGTTTTTCAGCTCCTCCGCCATGCTCTGCGGATCGTTTAAAAGCTCTCCCGCCGGCTGTCTTAAAACGATAGTCAGCTTGTCCTTATCTATTGGCAGGCTCTTTAACACGCTGCTCTCTATTCTCCTTCGCTCCGCAGCGGAAAGCTTTTTTGCGGACTGCAAATACAGCACATATATCCCTCTGGATGTGCTGTACGTCATTTTTACATAGCTCACCGACTCAAAGCCGTTTCCCTTGAGTATCTCCGATACCGTTTCCGCCGCGCTCAAATTTCCTCTTTTCTCTCTTTCCCCGTTTGTATACGTCCTTCTATTTGCTCTGTGCCGCCTCCCGCGCGAGCCTTACGAGCTCGGAAAGCATCTCCGCGTCTCCGAGTCCCTTTCTTACGCACTCGCCCTTTACAAAAAGTATGCCCTCTCCGCCGCCTCCGGCGACTCCGACGTCGCAGCCTTTCGCCTCGCCCGGGCCGTTCACCACGCAGCCCATTACGGCTATTTTTACGGGCTTTTCGATGTCCTTT
>CAYVOZ010000031.1:4533-20430 GCA_964453325.1 uncultured Christensenellaceae bacterium
CCACAAGCCCCGCCACGTCGATGCTTGTCCTTGAGCACGTCGGGCAGGCTATTATCTCCGGGCCGAAGCTCCTCGCCCCGGAATATCTCAATATACGCTTTGCCGCGTCTATCTCCTCCGTGAGCCCTCCCGTGACGGATACTCGCACAGTGTCGCCTATGCCGTCCGCCAAAAGCGAGCCTATGCCTATGGAGGACTTAACTATGCTCTCCTCATACAGCCCCGCCTCCGTCACCCCGAGGTGCAGCGGATAATCCACGAGCGTGCTCATTTTCCTGTAGGCCGCTATCGTCTCGCGCACGTTTGAGGATTTTAAGGATACCACGATATCGTAGAAGCCCAGTTTTTCAAGCGTGCGTATGTTTTCGAGGGCGCTCTTTACGAGTGAGCCCGCGTTGTCGCCGACATACAGCTCTTTTTTTAACGAGCCGGTGTTCGCGCCCACGCGTATGGGTATTCCGTGCGCTCTTGCGGCGTCCACGACTGCGGCGACCTTTTTTTCGTCCCCGATATTTCCCGGGTTGATGCGCACCTTGTCGGCTCCCGCCTCTATCGCCTCGATCGCTATCCTGTGGTCAAAGTGCACGTCCGCGACTATCGGGATATGGATACCGTCCTTTATATTGCGTATGTTTTTAGCCGCCGCGGCGTTATAAGCCGCGACTCTCACCATCTCGCAGCCCGCAGCCTCCAGCTCAAGCGTCTGCTTTACCGCCGCGTCCGTATCGCATGTGTCCGCGTTCAGCATGGACTGTATGCTTATCGGATTTCCTCCGCCGATGAAGAGGCTGCCCGCCTTTACTCTTCGCGTCATTTCACACCTATCCTACCAGTCTTGATATGTCCTGCACCGTGAGCGGTATCATGAGAGCGAAAAGCAGTATGATGCCCACAAAGTTGACTATGCCCTCTACCTTCTTGGGTATGCGGTTGCCCGTTATCTTCTCCAGCCCCAAAAACGCGAGCCGTCCGCCGTCGAGAGCGGGCAGAGGCAGTATGTTTATGACCGCAAGGTTTATGCTTATAAGGCTTGCGAGCCTCATTATGACCTCGCCGCCCATCGTTATGTACTCGCTGATAATGCCGACCGTGCCGACCGGGCCTGTCACGTCCGCAACGCCCTGCCCCTTGAATATCAGATTCCCGAGGAATATGAACATCTGGCTTATCATGAGATACATCCACTTAAAGCTCTTTGCTATGGCGTCGAAAAAGCCGAAGCTTCGTCTGTATATATTGCAGGCCATGCCTATTTTCCTGCTGCCGTCCTCCATCGTTTTAAGAGGCACGTCGTAGCTTATGAGCTCGCCGTCGCGCTCCACGGTCACGTTTACCGTGTCCTCTGCCTTTGCGACCTCCCCGGAGAAAGGATGAAGAGTCACCTCGGTATAAAAGTCGTACACTCTGTCGCCGACCTGCGCGACGCGGTCGCCCGGTCTGAGCCCCACCTCATACGCGGGCATCGTCTCGTCCACCGTCTCTATATACGGTGCGCTGTCGCCGAAGCCTATAAGCACAATGAGCGTGAGCACAAAAGCAAACAGTATGTTCATTACAGGCCCCGCCGCAATAGTGAGAGCCCTTTGCCATATGGGTCGGTTGTTGAACTCCCTCGGATCGCGGCCGTCAGCCGCACCCGTGTCCTCATCCTCGCCCATAAAGCGCACATACCCTCCGAGAGGCAGCAGCCGCACGGAGTACGCTATGCCCTTGCGCTTTTTTTGTATCAGCTTGGGGCCGAAGCCGACCGAAAACTCTTCTATACCGAAGCCGAGTCTTTTGCCCACCGCAAAATGCCCGAATTCGTGCGCGACGACGAGCACCGTCAAAAACAGCAGCGACGCTATCACCGAAAGTATGACCGACAGCACAGAGTTAAAGTCCCCCATAAAAGAGACCTCCTTTTCACACCGCGCGCGGCCTTCGCCGCAAACGCGCGCATTGGGATATATACGCCGAATCCGCTGCTCCGTCGAATTTCGCCGCTCTATATTCTATTTGCGGACGGAACGTATGATTCGCGCGTATGGCTTATTATACCCCCGTTCGGCACCTCAAAGCGGCGGTTAAAACATTATTTACAAACCCTTAAAAGCTTTCCTGCGATAAAAAGCGGCGCACCTCGGCGTCCGTCTCGTAAATATCGTGAAAGCTCTTCGGAGTCACTCCCGCAAATTTATTCATAGCGCGGTACAGCACGTCGTATATGCCCCAGAAGGATATCCTGTCCTTTAAGAACATATCCACGGCGACCTCGTTTGCGGAGTTCAGCACAAGCTGCATGCCTCCGTCCTCTCTCACCGCCTCATACGCGAGAGCGAGGCAGGGAAAGCGCGTCGTATCCGGCTTTTCAAAGTGCAGCTCCGACGCAAATATGTCGAGCTCCGCCCCGGAGTATTCGAGTCTCTCCGGATATGACAGCGCGTGCAGTATAGGCAGCCGCATATCCTTTTCTCCGAGCTGCGCCATTATCACGCCGTCGCAGAACTCCACCATGGAATGCACCACGCTCTCGGGATGCACTGCCACCTGTATTTTCTCGGACGGGATATCGAAAAGCCAGCGCGTCTCCATTATCTCGAGCCCCTTGTTGACCATGGTAGCACAGTCGACGGTTATTTTTTCGCCCATCGACCAGTTCGGATGGTTGAGCGCCTGCTTTTTCGTAGCGTTTTTTATCTGCTCTATAGTACTCGTGCGGAACGGCCCGCCCGATGCCGTGAGATATACGCGCTTTACGTCCTTCTTTTCGTTGCCGTCCAGACACTGCCATATCGCCGAAAGCTCGCTGTCCACGGGATATACCGGCGTTTTAGTCTCGTCCATGAGCCGCCGCGCGAGCCTTCCGCCGCATACCATAGCCTCCTTTGTCGCGAGCGCTACGGGTATATGGTTTTTCAGGCAATACTCAAATGCGGGCAGACCCGCAATGCCGAGTATGGAGAGCAGTACGACGTCCGCGCGCTCGCACGCCTCGATCACCGACTCGCCCCCGATACCCGCCGCGACTCCGTCCGGCAGCTCCGGCAGCTTTTGCCCCTCGCCCGTGACAGCGACGTAAGACGGCGAGTATTTTTCCGCGAGCTCGCCCAAAAGCCTTGTATTGTTGTGTGCGCTCAGCGCCGTGATCTCAAAGTCGTCCGGCTTTGCGGAAAGCGCCGAAAGCGCGTTCAGGCCCACAGAGCCCGTCGCGCCCAAAACCGCTACTTTTTTTCTGTTATGCAAACCTGTCTCTCCTGTCAAAGCCCAAGATATATTTTATAGAACATGTAAACGAGCGGAAGTATGAACAGCGTGCTGTCCATCCTGTCAAGAAATCCCCCGTGTCCGGGTATGACGCTGCCAAAGTCCTTTACTCCGTACCTCCGCTTTACCACGGAGGCTGCGAGGTCCCCTAACTGCGCGAATATGGACAGTACAAACGCGAATATCGCATACTCTATGAGGTGCACTCTGCCCTGATCGAATATCAGCGCCACGATCTCCACTCCCACGATGCCGCCTACGAGCCCTCCGGCGGCTCCCTCGACCGTCTTTTTGGGGCTAATGTGCTTGCACAGCGGAGTCTTGCCCACGAGCGAACCCGTAAAGTACGCACATATATCCGTCATGCACGAGCATCCGAAGGCCACGAGCAGTATGAGCCGGGAAAGCTCCATGTTCCATACTCCCGCCGGGCTCTCCACAAACAGTATCATGTATAAGAACACGAAAAACAGCTGCGGATAATAAAGGCAGAATATGCTTGAAAAGATGCTCTCGTAATCGTACTGCTTAAATATAATGCAGGTCGCGAATATGAGCACGACCGCAAACATCTGCAAAACAAAGACGCCCGCCAGACCGTAAAAATAATACATTGGCATCATCGCCGCTGTGAATACGAATAGTATTATGGATGTCGGCTTTATGCCCGCCGTCTTTATGGTCTTTATCATCTCGTACTGTATTACTAGCGACACGAGCGTGAAAAAGCCCACTATAAACCAACCGTGCAGCCATACCAAAGTTCCGAAGACCACCACCAATATCGCAGACGACAACACTCTCTTTACAAGCGAGCTCATTTCTCGTCAACTCCTCCGAAGCGTCTGCTCCTCCGCGCAAAGCTGCGCAGCGCGAGCGCGAACTCCTCATCGTCAAAATCCGGCCAGTAGGTCTCGGTAAAATAGAACTCCGAGTATGCTATCTGATACAGTAAAAAGTTCGATATCCTGTATTCGCCGCTCGTGCGTATCAAAAGGTCTACCTCGGGCAGCTCCCGCGTATAGAGCTCCGCCTCAAAGTCCTCCGGCCCAAGCTCCCGTTCGGGATCTGCCGCATGCTTTTCCGCCATGCGCTTTGCCGCGCGGAATATCTCGTCGCGCGCTCCGTAGTTTATGGCTACGGTCAGCGCGAGACCCGTGTTGTTTTCAGTCAGCTTTTCGGAGTGCTCTATAGCCGCGACGAGGCTCGGATTCAGCGCGCTCCTGTCTCCTATCGACCTGAAGCGAACTCCGTTCTCGTTGAGCTCGTCCATCTCGTTTTTAAGATATTCCCCCAAAAGCTGCATGAGCACGCCGACCTCCTCTAAAGGCCGCGCCCAGTTCTCCGTGGAAAACGCGAATATCGTCAGCGCCTTTATGCCTATCCGGTCGCACATCTTGACCATGGAGCGCACGCGCTCCACGCCCGCCCTGTGTCCCATGGAGCGGGGCAGACGTCTCTCCTTGGCCCATCTGCCGTTGCCGTCCATTATCACGGCGACATGCTTCGGGAGCTCCTCTGTTTTCGGTAATTCGTCGTTGAATAGCTTCATTAAAACACCTGCTTTATATCAGTAAGAAACGAGCCCACAACAAGCACGGCGGCGTTCCCGCGTTTCTGCGCCCTGAGCACCCTTTTATCCGGTCCGAGCTCTCCCCTGCGCGAGCAATACTCCGTTATGCTGTATGTGACCCCGTTCTTTTCGAGCTCGGCCCTTGCGCAGTCTATCGGCATTCCGCAAAGGCGCCTTAGTTCCGCTGCGTTCAAATCGACATTATCTCGTTCTGCTTCTCTTTTAAAAGCTCGTCGATCTTTTTGATGTATTTGTCCGTCAGCTCCTGAGACTTCTTTTCGAGGATATCGTAATCGTCCTCGGTTATCGTGCTCGCCTTCTTATCCTTTTTCAGCTTCTCGTTGGCGTCGCGCCTTATGGAGCGCACGGATACCTTGGCCTCCTCCGCCTTCTTGGAAACGAGCTTTACGAGGTCCTGACGGCGCTCCTCCGTGAGCTCGGGAAAAACAAGGCGGATCACTCTGCCGTCGTTTGACGGATTGAGTCCGAGGTCGGACGCCTGTATGGCCTTTTCCGCAGCCTTCATCACGCCCGCGTCCCAAAGCGCTATAGTGAGCACGCGCGGCTCGGGCACGGATACGTTGCCTATCTGCGTGAGAGGCGTCGGAGTACCGTAATAATCGACCATCACCTTGTCGAGCAGCTTGGGATTGGCTCTGCCTGCGCGGAAGCTTGAAAACTCCCCGAGCATAGCGGCGATCGTCTTCTCCATCTTATCGGAAGCGGTGGTTATGGCGTCATGTTGCATATCGTTCTCCTTTCCGACGGCGCGTCGGCCGTCCGTGAAGCTTTTTATACGGGCGGCTTGCCCGTCGTCCTTCCTTATCCTTCATTCGGTGCTGCCCCGGTGTTGCCTTATCAGCTTAAAAAGCAGTGAGCAGCCCCAGCCTCGGCAGCCTCCGTCCGATCATCCTCGGACCTTGTCCGTGGGCTCCTTTGCGATCAGCGTGCCGATCTTCTCGCCGCGTATAGCGCGCATTATGCTGTTCTTTTCCTTCAGCGGGAATGCGAGTATGGGTATATCGTTCTCCATGCACAGCGTTATGGACGTCGTGTCCATCGCCTGCAAGCCGCGGTTTATGATGTCCATATACGTTATAAAGTCGAATTTCACCGCATCGGGATTCTTCCTCGGATCGGAGTCGTATACTCCGTCCACGTTCTTGGCGAGCAGTATAAGATCCGCCTCTACCTCCGCAGCCCTGAGCGCCGTCGCCGTATCGGTCGTAAAGAACGGATTTCCCGTGCCGCAGGCGAATATAACGACTCTGCCCTTTTCCATGTGCCGCACGGCCTTTAAACGTATATACGGCTCTGCGATCTGACGCATCTCTATAGCCGTCTGCACGCGTGCCACCACGCCCTTGTTTTCGAGAGCGTCCCGCAGCGCAAGCGCGTTTATGACCGTCGCGAGCATGCCCATATGATCCGCCGTCGTTCTGTCCATGCCCTTTCCGGCGCGCCCTCTCCATATATTGCCGCCGCCTACGATTATGCCTAATTCCACGCCCATTTTGGTTATCTCGAGCACCTGCGACGCGACGTCCGCTATGATGTCAAAATCGATGTTCTTTTCCGGCGAGGAAAGAGCCTCTCCGCTTATTTTCAGTATTACCCTCTTGTATCTCGGCTCCGTCATGGCTATCCTCCAGCAGTTCCTGTTTTCCGAATCATTATATCAAAACATATTCCTCAAGGCAAGCATCGCGAAGCCGTTTTCTTCGGCCGCGAACTGTGGGCATAAAAGCTTCTCCGGCGCTTTTAGACTTTGAGGCCGTACCGGCTCATTTTGCTATGTTTAACCGCCGTTTTCCGACATATATTTCAATACGGAGGTGAAAGCGTATGCTTGATATATTGGAATTTCTAAAGGATCTTTTTATGTTCGGCGGATATTTAGCCGACGGCTCGGACGCCTTTCCCGGCCCGCTCACGCCGGAGGAGGAGGCAGACTGCATAAAGCGCATGGCAGACGGAGACCCCGCCGCGCGAGAGGCTCTTATCGAGCACAATCTGAGGCTCGTGGCGCATATAGCCAAAAAATACGCAAGGGGCTCCGCCGATATGAGCGACTATATCTCGATAGGCACGATAGGGCTCATAAAGGGCGTGAACACGTTCGATACCGAGAAGGGCCGTCTCACGGCCTATATCTCGCGCTGTGCGGAAAACGAGATACTCATGTTTCTGCGCTCGGCCAAGAGAACGGCCTCCGAGGTATCGCTCTCCGACCCCATCGGCGAGGACAGCGACGGAAATCAGATATCGTTTTTGGATATACTCCCCTCTCCCGATGCGGAGATAGACGATCAGATATCCTTAAAGCTGCAGGCGGAGCAGCTGCGAGAGGTGTTTGCGGATACTCTGACTCCGCGCGAAAGGCTCGTTATAGAGCTCCGCTACGGGCTCCGCGGAGATATCCTGCCTCAGCGCGTCATCGCTGAGAGGCTCAATATCTCGAGAAGCTATGTCTCGCGCATAGAAAAAAAAGCGCTGCGCAAATTAGAGAAAAGGCTCTCGGAAAAGTAGCTTTTTTGTACGCCTCGGATTTGCTCTTTTTCATTATATATGATATCATTTTTTAGACAAAAAATACTGTGGGGGAGGTCCGGCAATGGACACGCAGCTGGGTATGGCAATGCTCAACAAATACAAGGAGCAGTACATCGAGCTTTTAAGAAGCACTAAAAGAGAGGGCATAGAGGAGCTCATAAGCTGGCTTACCGACCGCTCGGACTTTTTTACGGCCCCCGCGTCCACAAAATCTCACGGCTGCTACGAGGGCGGGCTGCTTATACACAGTCTCTCCGTATACCGCGTGCTCAGCAACTTCGCAAAGAACCTGACCGATCCCGATCCCGTTTCCATCATACTCGTCGCGCTTCTGCACGATCTGTGCAAGGTCAACTTTTATACAAAGCAGCTCAGAAACGTCAAAATACCCGGCGAGCGCCGCTGGGAGGAGGTCGAGGTATACGCCATAGACGATACCCTCCCTCTCGGGCACGGTGAAAAGAGCGTTTACATGGCTATGAAGTATATCGACCTGACCGACGAGGAGGCCATGGCTATACGCTGGCATATGGGCGGATACGACGACGCCGCGCGCGCCTATGTCGGCGGCATGGCGCAAAACGCCGCATATACCAAATACCCCCTTGCCGCAGCGCTCGCGATAGCGGACATGTACGATACCTACATTATAGATCAGCGCTCCGTCGCAGACTGACGGACGCATAACCCAAAGGCGGATATATATCATGAAAATCGTTGTTTTGGCGGGAGGTCTCAGCACCGAGCGCGACGTTTCCTTTACCACAGGTACAATGGTCCTTAACGCTTTAAGAAGCATGGGCCACAGAGCTATGCTCGTCGATGTTTTTTTCGGAGTGGAGACCCTGCCCGATAATATCGACGATTTCTTTGTATGCGGCGATCCCCTTCCTGCGAGACCCGTAGGCTCCTCCGCACCGGACATCCCGGCGATAAGAGCGTCGCGTCCCGACAGCGGGCTCGGAGATATAGGTAAAAACCTTATAGAGGTATGCAAGGCAGCTGACATAGTTTTCATGGCGCTGCACGGAGAAAACGGAGAGAACGGACGCTTTCAGGCTATGTTCGACGTGCTCGGAATACGCTATACCGGCACAGGCTACCTCGGCAGCGCTCTCGCCATGGATAAGGGCGTGACCAAGCAGATATTTACCGCCGGCGGCGTAAAGACCCCGTTCGGACGCATATACAGACGCGGGGATGACAGCGCGTATGATTTTCCGCTGCCCTGCATAGTAAAACCCTGCTCGGGCGGCTCGAGCGTGGGCGTGACAAAGGCCTTCGATAAGGCCGCGCTCGCAGGAGCCATCGACGCCTCCTTTGCATATGACAGCGAAATACTGATAGAGAGCTTTCTCACCGGCAGAGAACTGACCTGCGCGGTGCTCGACGGAAAGGCCCTGCCCCCCGCGGAGATAATCCCCAAGGGCGACTTCTACGACTATGAGCATAAATATCAGGACGGCCTTATAACCGAGGTCTGCCCCGCAAAGATAAGCGAAGAGCTGACAGAGCGCATTATGCGCAGCGCCGAGCAGGTCTTTAGTCTGCTTAAACTGGACGTATACGCGCGCATGGACTATATACTCACCGGCGACGGCGAGCTTTACTGCCTTGAGGCCAACACTCTGCCCGGCATGACCCCCACGAGCCATCTGCCATGCGAGGCAAGGGCGGCAGGCATAGACTATAACGAGCTTTGCACGCGCATCATCGAGCTTTCTCTGAAAGCAAGACAGGGGGCGGAGAAATGATGCTGCGGCTTTCCGACGTCCTTTCCGTCATGGAGGGCAAGGCACTTTTCGGGTCAAAGGACGTCGTCTTTTCCGGAGTTGATATCGATAGCCGTCACATGACCAACGGCGGCCTTTTTGTACCTATAAAGGGCGACACCTTCGACGGACACGACTTTATTGCCGCAGCCTTCAAAAACGGCGCTGCCGCCTCGCTGTCCGAAAAGCCCGCTGAAGGAAATATCATACTCGTGGATTCCTGTCTCGAGGCGTTTCAAAAACTGGCTGCGTTTTACCGTTCCCTTTTCGATATCCCCTCCGTCGCCGTCACAGGCAGCGTGGGAAAGACCACCACAAAGGAGATCATTTATCACGTCCTTTCCCAGCGGTTTGACGTGCTGAAAAACGACGGAAGCCTTAACGGTCAGACCGGCGTGCCGCTCACAGCCTTTAAGCTTAATGACGCGCACGAAGCGGCGGTCTTTGAGCTCGGCATAAACCACTTCGGCGAGATGCGCCGCATTGCGCGCATCGCCGCGCCGGGTATTGCCGTTTTTACCAACATCGGCGAATCCCATATAGAATTTTTAGGCTCAAAAGAAGGCATACTGCGCGCCAAGTCCGAGCTTCTGGATTTTGTCCCGCCGGACGGCTGCGTAGTAGTCAACGGAGACGATCCTCTGTTAAACGGCATGGAATGCGGCGGAAGAAAGCTCATACGCTGCGGTTTTGGCACAGACTGCGACTACAGAGCGGAGGACGTCACCGAACACGGACTCGAGGGTACGGGCTTTACTGCATGCTATGACGGCGTCAGAGAAAAGCTTTTCGTTCCCTCGCCCGGCAGGTTTATGGTCACAAACGCGCTCATAGCTCTCGCCGTCGGCAGGCTCATGGGGCTCGACATTGCGCACATAAAGGACGGCGTCGCCTCCTTTGAGCCGACGGACGGCCGCATGAAGCGCACCGTGACCGAAAAACTCACGCTCATAAACGACGCCTACAACGCCAACCCCACCTCCATGCGCGCCTCCATAGAGACGGTCGCGGGCATAGGCGGGCGGCGCGTGCTCATATTAGGGGATATGTTCGAGCTCGGCGAGAACTCCCCGGACGCTCATTACTGTGTCGGACGCATCGCCGCGGAGAGCGGAGCGGAGCTCATCATCGCCGTGGGAGCGCTCGCGCACGATATATTCCGCGGCGCGCGGGACGCCGGCGTCTCCCCTCTTTACTACACAGGCAAGGAGCTGCTTATCACGGATCTGCCCGCGCTTCTTTGCGACGGCGATACCGTACTCTTAAAGGCGTCTCATGGCATGCACTTTGAGGTGCTCGCGGAGGCGATAAAGACCTTATAGCCTTGCCGCCGCATAGCGGTTTTTTTACGGACATGCCTTTTTTCTAAGCGGGCTCGCTGATCCGTGCCTGGATATTGCGCGCCGGACGTCTGTATATATCAAAGGAGAACGTCATGCTTTTTAACTCCAATGTTTTTCTTTACCTGTTCTTTCCGTTCGTGCTCATAGGGTACTATGTCATCCACGGCGTTTGCAGGCTTTTAAAGCGCGACAGTCTGACCGTAAAGAATGTCTTTCTGCTTCTGTGCAGTATAGGCTTTTACGTATACGGGAACGGACGTCTTGCACTGCTGCTCGTTTTTACGATAGTGTTCGCCTATGTCATCGCGCGCCTTATCGACGGCGGCAGAAGAAAAGCTCTGCTCGCGCTGTCTGTTGCGGTGTTTGTGCTGCTGCTTGTTTTCTTCAAGTATTTCGGAGCTGTATATACGGCCGTATGCTCTCTTCTGCGTCCCGGCTCCGAAAGCGCCGCGCTCGATATACTGCTCCCGATAGGGATATCCTTTTATATGTTCCGCGCGATATCCTATATCGCCGACGTATACCGCAAGAAAACGCCCGCACAGAAGAATTTCATTAAATTCTCTCTGTATCTGAGCTTCTTCCCGCTGCTGACCGCAGGACCCGTCGTGCGTTATGAGGATATGAGTCCCGAGCTCGGCAGCCGCAAGGAGACCTTCGGCGACATATACTGCGGTATCTGCCGTTTTTCAATCGGCCTTGCAAAAAAGGTCCTCGTCGCTGATGTCATAGGAGCTGCCGTGGATAAAATTTTTGCGGTCGACGCAGGCACGCTGTCCGCTCCGCTGGCATGGACGGGCGCGATACTGTATACGATGCAGATATTCTACGACCTTTCGGGCTATACCGACATGGCGACAGGCATAGCGCGGGTATTCGGCTTTAAATTCCGGGAGAACTTTCTCATGCCGTATACTGCAAAGAACCTGACCGGCTTCTGGTCCGGCTGGTTCGTCTCGCTGACGTCGTTTTTTCGGGACTATCTTTTTATACCGCTTACGGGAGACAAGCACGGCAAGGCGCGAACGTATATCTGCATAATTGCGGTCTTTCTGCTTTACGGGGTCTGGCACGGCGCTGCACTGACCTTCGCCGCATGGGGACTATATCACGGCATAATCATGGCGTCGGAGCGCTTTTTAAAGCAGCGCTTCAAATTTGAAATGAAGGGCGTCATAGGGCAGATCGTTACGTTCCTGCTTGTCATGCTCGGCTGGACGCTCTTGAGGAGCGCGAGCCTGCCCGACTTCTTTAAATACCTCGCCTCCATGTTCGGCTTCGGAGATACGTCCGGCTTCCGCTTTTATACGTATCTCTACTATGCCGATCCTCAGGTCGTCGCCACAGGCGCCGCAGGGCTCCTGCTCGCGTTGCTCCCGTTCAGGCGCATCCGCGAAAAGCTCACCGGGAGCGCAGTATACGGCATTTGCGCACTCCTGCTGCTCATACTCTCGATATTGTTCCTTACCGGCTCGGTCTCAGGCCCGTTCATATACTATAGGTTTTAGGAGGGCGTTATGAAAAAAATACTGTTTGCTGTAATGCTGTTTCTGCTCATATTGCCCGTCGCGTGGATGGTGCTCTTCGACGTCCATCCCATGCAGATCACGTCCGGCGTTGTACCCGGCTTTTCTCCAGGAAAGCCCGTAACCTCTGTGCTCACGGATACCGGCGAGTACTGCAAAGGCTTTTCGGATTGGTTCGACAGCAGCTTTTCACTGAGAGATCTTTATCTGCGCACAAAGAACCAGATCAAATACTCCGTCTTTAATACCGCCTCGGACGTATATGTCGGAGAGGAAGGCTATCTCAGCTATAAGAGCGTGCTCGAGGAGCAGGTCGCATGCGAAAGGCTCGACGACGACGCACTTGACAGAATATGCAAGAGCTTTTCCGACGCCGCGGACATGCTTGCGGAGAAAGACATGCAGTTCTACTATATGCTTCCGCCGCTCAAGAATACGGTATTCCCGGAGCGCACAGAGAGCTTCCCGGTAAAGCGCCCCTCCCCCACCCGATACGAGGAGCTTTGCGGACTTCTGACCGAAAAAATGCCCGACTCCTTTATCGATATCACCGATGCGCTTAAAAAAGCGGAAACGGTCGCATCCGTATACTGCAAGACGGACCTTCACTGGAACAGTCACGCCGCAGTCTCTGCGTTTTCCGTGCTTGCCGAAAGGATAGCGGGACGGGATATTTACCCGGCCGGGAGCTATGACATAGAGGCTGTCACAGACTTCAAGGGTGCTCAATATGAGCTCTTCAGCCTGCTCTCGGAGCAGCCCGATGTTTTCAATAAAGCTATATCGGACGTCCGCGGCGTCGTCATCGACGACAAGGGCGCTATTCCGCAGGCGGATATGCATATCGTCAATCCGTCCGAAGCCCCTCTCGGAAGGCTGCTCATAGTTGGCGATTCGTATTCCGGCTATTTGCTCGATCCTCCGACCGGGCTCACCGACTGCTTCAGCGAAATATACTATGTGAACACCAACAGCAACAATTTTAACGGCGTGTTCTCTGCGCTTAAAAGCGGTCAGGTCGATTATGTGCTGTTTGAAAAGATAGAGACAAGAATGCCCGACTACGAGAAGACCATAGCCGCGCTCATGTCATAGCCGCACGCTTGCACAAACGCCCGCGAGAGCTGCTCCCGCGGGCGTTTTGTTATCGTTATGTTATTATGCGTATGCGCTTTTACAGCATTTTTACATGCTTTGCGGTCTCTCTTAACGCATCCTCCGCCTGAGGGAGTATGCCTAATTTCTCCATAAACGCGTGAAAAACTCCTCTGTACCGTATCGTCTCTGCCTCTCCGCCCGCGTCCTCTAATTTCGCCGCGAAGCATTCTCCGTGGTATCTAAGTCCGTCGTATTCGGCGGTGACCACGAGCGTTTTCGGAAGTCTCGAAAAGTCTCCGTTATAAGGGCTTACGAGCGGCGCGCGGCAGTCCTCGCCGTGCTGAAGGTACATGCTGTATATGCCGTGCATGAGCTTGTCGTCGCCCTTTCCGTCGGCTCTCCCGAGGCAAAGCTTGGGCTCAATGAGCTCTCTCTCTTCGTCGCAGATCTCATAGTCGTCTATATCCCACGGAAACGGCGTCCTCGGGTATTCAAACGTTACGCACGGGTAAAACAGCGACATGAATTTGATGTTCTCCCGTCCCTTTTCAAGAGCCGTCGCCGCCGCAAGCAGCCCTCCCGCACTGTCTCCGCCTACGCAGAGCTTTTCGGGATCGACCCCGTATTTTTCGGCGTTTTCCTTCATGCAGTCAAAGGCGCTCAAACAGTCGTTAAGCCCCGCGGGAAAGGGATGCTCCGGCGCGAGCGCATAATCGACATTGAATACCGCGCAGTCGGCGAGCTCCGCGAGATAACGGCAGGCGTTCTCACACATAAAAGGAGTGCCCGCGAAAAAGCTGCCTCCGTGTATATAAAGGAATCCCGCTCTGTCCTTTTTCCCGTACGGTCTGCGCGGATAATACACCCATATCCTGACCCGTCTTCCGTCGCAGACGGTCTCCAAAAGATCCGTATATATCTCGGCTGTGTTGATGTTATAGTTAAGGTTTCCGGTCGCCTGTCTTATCAAGTTTATATCGGCAGTGCCGCCCTGTGCCTGTTTTTTGCGGAAAGCCTCGGCATATGGAAGCTCATGCTCGTCGAGCGCGCCCTTTAAGCTGTTGCCGGGAACCTCCTTTATGCGTATGCTGTGTCCGCGGACTGTCTCCCGGTTCTCGTCTGCCTGCAGTCTTTCTGATTCTCCGCTGTCATACAGCCTCATGAAACGCTCCTTTTTCTGCCTTTTGCGGTATGCGCGATAATGTCTTGAGCGCAATATATTCTATCGCACAGGAAATGAACATCGACGATATATACGCGCCGGTCATGCCTATCCTTGCTATCCTGAAAAAGAACTCCGCAAACGCCAGTTGTAATAAAAGCCTCGGTATCGCGCGAAGGAGAAACAGAGATCTTCTCGCGATATAGGCCGGATCAAACAGCCCCAAAAAGAATCTTAGCGCTATTGCGAAGGCGCCCGCGGAAAGCACGCTCAGCTCGATATCGAAAACGTATCTCATAAATAAATATCCGAACGCCGCAACGAGCGCTATATTCAGCGCTATGGCAATTAGCGAAGCCCAAGACGAGCAGAGTATCCTTCCGTGTATGCGCAAAGTGTCCGGTATAGGGCGAAAATGCGAGCTCTTATTGCCTTCCTCGTATATGGTCTTCATGGGCATTTCAAACATATCCACGCCGTATCTTGCGGCATACATGAGCACGTTTATCTCGTATTCGTATCTCTCGCCGCCCACCTTGAGCAGCATATCCGCAAGCGATATGTCAAAGCCCCTGAGGCCCGACTGGTTATCCCTGAGATACATTCCCGTAGAGACGGTATAAGAGAAGCGCGAAAGGTCGTTCCCTACGCGGGAGCGCAGAGGTATCCTTCCCTCGAATACGCGCGAACCGAGCACCATTCCTCCGCGTTCGTGCAGAAAACCGTCGACACGGCAGATATCGTCAATGGAGTGCTGACCGTCTGCGTCTGCGGTGATGAAAAATCTGCATTCCGGATAATTCTGCTTTATGAAGGCTATTCCGTATTTCAGTGCGATCCCCTTGCCCTTGTTTACGTCATATCCCACTACCCTTGCATACTCTCCGACGCGCAAAAAGACGTCGGCATAGTCCCTGCCGCTGCCGTCGTCCACGACTAAAATATCATAGCCCATGCCGCTGAGGCGTTTTGCGATACCTGTAAGCACATCGTCGGGTCTGTATGCGGGTATCAATATAACTGTATCCATAAAGCCTATTCTCCACAGCTTAAGTGTTATTCAATATATCAAGCTCCCGGGAGCTCCGCCGCCGTTTCGATGGCCTTCTGCAACTGCGCGTCATTCTCGGCTGTCATGCTTTCCGTCTCGGTCTGCTCGACGGTGATATCCGGCTCCACGCCTGCGCCGTCGATCATCTGTCCGTTGGGAGTATAGTAATGCGCGGTCACGATCCTCACGCCGTCGCCGGTATTGGGGACCTCGTATGTGGACATAACAACTCCCTTTCCCTTGGTCGTCGTGCCTATCAGCTTTACTCGTCCGTTGTCCTTAAGGGCCGCTGCGAACACCTCCGCCACGCCCTTTGTCTCGCCGTTTATCAGTACGACGACGGGCAGCGAAAGCGCTGTGTCTGCGTCGGCCGAGCTCACAAAGGTCTCGTTGTCCCTGCCCACTACCGAGTATATATCGCCCGTCCCGAGCAGCATGTCCGCTATCGCGGCGGCCTCGCTTATATACCCGCCGGGGTTATCCCTTATATCTATCACGACGCACTTTGCGCCCTCTTCCTCTATCGTCTGGATGGCGTCTTTAAAGTTGGAGCCGCAGTTGCCGCTGAATTCG
>CAYVOZ010000032.1:0-2515 GCA_964453325.1 uncultured Christensenellaceae bacterium
AGACGGGCATGTATGTCGAGGTGGGTACTCAGGAGCAGATACAAAAAAAGATAGACAGAGCGATGAAGGTCGTGGACGCCCTCAAAGCGGAGGATATCACGATAGGCACGGTAGACGTTTCCTATACGGATAAGGCGGTATATATGACGCCGGACGGCTCGTACAGCGAGGATATGGGCAATGGCCTCAACTATTCGCTCAACGCTCCGGAGGACGGCGCGGTGCAGCCGGAGGGTGCGGATCCGACGCAGCAGCCCGACGGAGCCGGGGCAGCTAAGGAGCCGGACGGAGATACGGCGGGATAAAAACGCATAAATAAGCATATTGAACGCACGCATAAGCGTAAGTATTACTACCAATTAAAAGGCGGTAGGCGTTATGCGTGTTTTTATTTGCAAAAAGGATACTCTTATAAGGATAGCCGCGTTCGCGATCATAATCACAGGCGCGGTGGTATATACGGCCGCGGCGGCGAAGAAGGACACGGCGACCTTCGGCAGCGGGGTCGTTACGGCGGCTGACACGGAGCAAAAGGCGGTCGCGCTGACGTTTGATACGTCGTTCGGAGAGGACAGGACGCTCGATATATTAGAGACGCTTGAAAGGCACGGCGCTGTGGCAACGTTTGCGGTCATGGGGGCGTGGGCTTCGGAATACCCCGAGCTCGTGCGCGAGATAGATGCATCCGGACACGAGATAATCAGCCATTCCATGGCGCACGAGAGATATGACGATATCGGCGCGGAGGCTGCGGTCGCGGACGCGAATGCCGCGCGCGAGCTTTTGAGGACGGATTTCAACATCCGCACGGATATGCTGCGCCCACCCTACGGCAACGGCCGCGACGAGGTCTTATCCGCGCTCGGGGACGCGGGTTTTGAGATAGTGGGCTGGAGCGTGGACTCAAAGGACTGGAAGGGCGACGATGCGGAGAGGATATCCTCGCGCGTGCTCGCGGCGACGGAGCCGGGCAGCGTGATACTCTTCCAGAACAACGCGGAGGGTACGCCCGGAGCGCTCGACCTGATATTAGAGGCGCTCGCGGACAGAGCCTATTCCACGCTGACGGTGAGCGAGCTTATGGAGCTAAGCGCGCCGGAGACGGAGGATGCCGCGTGATGCAGGAAAGCCCGAAAAGCACAGCATAGCCGTATGGTCATATAAGAGAAGATTGTCCGGCATGACGAACTAAAAAAGGCCTCCCGTTAAGCAGTGACCGCGGGAGGCCTTTTTGCCGGTGCAGGATATCCGGGTTATCTGTATACCAAAAGCGAGCGGTCCGACAGCCCGAAGATCAGTGCGGCGATCTCGCCGGGCGGCAGATCGAAGCCGGACTCCACCCATGTGCGTATTATAGAGAGCGAGCCGTGCAGCAGAAACGCATATACGTATTTACGCCGCGGCTCGTCGAGCTCGAACACAATGCCGTCCCTGACAAAAAGGAGCGCTTCCTCCATAAAGCGGTTCCGGAAGGAATCCCTGTCTTTTTGACAGAGCAGCACGCGAAAGAGCGCGGCGTTATCCTTTATGTACTGCAGAAACTCGCAGATATACTGCGTGGTGCCTACGGAGGGGCTGACGCCCTTAAGGCGAAGCTGCGTCTCCCGTATGGCCTCCTCCTCCATCTCGCCTAAAAGATCGTATTCGCTCGTATAATGCAGATAGAAAGTCGAGCGGTTGAGCTCGGCACGCTCGCAAAGCTCCTTTACGCTTATGCGCTCTATCGGCTTTTCCTCCATGCAGCTTAAAAGACTCTCGCGAAGCAGCCGCTTTGTCAGGCGGACGCGCTGATTCTCCACTGTGTTTGACATATAAAATAGGCACTTCCCTTCGTTTTGTCGAGCTCAAAGCAAATCAAAATCATCTGATGTTTGCAAAAACAACACTGTGTTGATAGTATATTATCGGAATGGCACATATGTCAATATTATTAGTACAAAAGAGCAACGCCGCCGGTATGAAAAAGGGGTGCCTTGATCCGATACCGCCGGACGAGCTGCGCGAGTTTACCCGGGAGATAAGCGAGCCGGACATTTAACCACGTGAACCTGTCAAGGAGGCATTATCATGAAGCTTTTGGATCTGTCCGCGCTAAAAAGCCGGATAACGACGCAGAACGTGAGCGGAAAGGAAAAGTGGCTCGGCTATCTGCTGGGCCCAGCGGGCGCGCTGCTGCTGAACGCGGTGCTGGCGACATATTTGAACGTATATTATACTGATGTGCTCGGGCTCACGACCGTATGGGGCGGAGCGTTTTTGGTCGTGTTCCCAATAGTGTCGAAGATAATCGACGCTGTAACGAATGTGATAATGGGCTATATCATCGACCGGACAAAGACGTCCGCCGGAAAGGCGCGTCCGTGGCTGCTGCTGTCCGCGCCGCTGGTCGCCGTGACGGGCATACTGCTTTTTACCGTGCCGAGGGCGGGTACGGGCGTGCAGGTCGTATGGGTCATGCTTTCGTATAACCTTTTCTATTCGTTTGCATATACGATATTCAATATGAGCCATCACC
>CAYVOZ010000032.1:2525-10716 GCA_964453325.1 uncultured Christensenellaceae bacterium
TTTGCAGAAGGACGCTTTGCTTATCCCCTTGCGTTCAATATGAGCCATAACCTCATGGTGCCGCTCTCCACGCGCAACATCACGCAGCGCGGACAGCTTTCCATATTCAATCAGATATCCACGATAATGATGAGCGGCATACTCGTGGCGCTCGTGTTCCCTATGGTCATCATGCCCAAGATCGGCGTGGACGCAGGGCGGTGGATAACCGTCATGAGCGTGCTGGCGATAATAGCGCTCCCGCTGACGATTGTGGAATATTTCTTCACTCGGGAGCGCATCAGCGAGGAGCATGGCGACGGCGAAAAAAGCATATCCTACAGACAGCAGCTGAAGGCGGTATTTACCGACCGGTATATGCTGCTGCTGTTCGCGTATTATCTCGTTTATACTGTAGGCATGAGCATCAAAAACCTGTCTCTCGTGTATTACTGCAATTATGTGCTCGGCAGCTATAACGACGGCATAACGCAAACGCTTGTCTCGGTGATAGGCGGAGTCCCCATGGGCATAGGTATATTTGCGGTATGGCCGCTCGCGAAGAGATTCGGCAAGCGCAACGTGACGCTGATAGGCTTTTTGCTCTACGCCGCAGGCAGCGCTGTATGCTGGGCGTCGCCGGGGGATATGACCGTCGTGCTCATAGGCCAGTTTATAAAGAATATCGGCGGACTGCCGAGCGCCTATGTTTTTATGGCGCTGTTTGCGGATACGATAGACCATGTGGAATGGAAGAGCGGCGTCCGCTGCGACGGACTAGCCATGAGCGTATATAACATAATAGCCGTGGCACTGCTCGGAGTTTGCACCGGGATATTCAACGGTCTTATAACTAACGCGGGCTATGCCGCGCCGCATATGGTCGGAGAAACGCTGGTCGCTGTGCAGACCCCCGCCGTGCAGAGCACTATAACGTTCCTGTTCGTAGGTTTAGAGGTGTTCACGGGCGTGATATTAGCGGTGCTGCTGTTCTTCTTCAATGTGGAAAAGGGCCTGCCGGAGAAGCAGGCGGAGATACTGGCACGCAAAAAAGCGGCTGTGGAGGCGGCGGGCGGAATATGGATCGATCCCAAGGCAGAGGCGGATGCCGAGCGGGAAAGGCAGGACGCGGAGGCGGAGCGGACAAGGATAGCCGAGCTTAAGGCCCGCTGTGAGAAGAACGGACGCAGCTTTGAGAAAGAGGAAGCCAAGTATCAGCAGAAGCTGAAAAGGAAGCGTGAGAAGAACGCGGAAAAGAGGAAATGATATGCTGAGCATCAACTCTGTAAAAATAAACGGCGCGCAGGGCGGCTGCGTCACGGACGAGCGTTATCCGCGCATATCCTTTGCTCTTGAGTCCGACAGGCAGGGAGAGGCGCTGTTAAAGGCGACGTTGATCGTGGGAGAATGGGAGATTGAGACTGCGGACCAGCTCAATAACCGCTATGACGGCCCGCTTGAGCCGTACACCGAATATCGCGTGAAGGTCTGCGCAGAGGGCAGAAGCGGGGATAAGGCAGAGACCGGAACGGCGTTTCGTACGGGAAGGCTCGGTACGCCGTGGCGGGCGAGGTGGATAACCGATGCGTCTTATAATACTCCGGACAAGCTTTCGCCAGTGCCTATGGTTTTTAAAAAGACATTTGCCGTCGGCAGGCCCGTCCGCCGCGCATGGATAGAGGCGACGGCGCTCGGAGTATACGAGCTGACGCTGAACGGAAGGAAAGTCGGAGAGGATTATTTTGCTCCCGGCTTTACGGCCTATGAGCATAATATACAGTATCAGACATACGACGTGACAGAAATGCTCGGAGAGAGCAATACTCTCATTGCCACCGTGGCGGGGGGATGGGCGGTGGGCTCGTTCACCTACGGACGGAGGAACCGCATAAGTGCGGACAGGCAGGCGTTTCTTTCGGAACTGCATATAGAATACGCGGATGGGGGCTCGGAGCTCATAGCCACCGACGGGAGCTGGAGCGTGACGGAGGACGGCCCGTACCGCATGGCGGAATGGTACGACGGAGAGACCTATGACGCGCGGCGGGAGGACTGTGACTCCGCCGAATGGCGCGCCGCGTCTGTGACCGCGCCACGCGGAAATCCGACGCTGCTCGCGGAATACGGCGCGCCCGTGCGCGCGCACGAGCGCTTTTCTCCGGTATCAAGAACAGTCGCGCCGTCGGGAGAGCTCGTTTTTGACTTCGGGCAGAACTTTGCCGGCGTGATATGCGCAAGGCTGCGCGGCAAAGCCGGGCAAAAAATCGTATTTCGCCATGCGGAGGTACTGCTCAACGGCGAGCTGTTTGTAAAGTCGCTGCGGACGGCAAAGGCGATTGCGGAATATATCTGCAAAGACGGCGAACAGAGCTATTCTCCGCGGCTTACCTATATGGGCTTTCGCTATGTGGGTGTGACGGGTATCGATACTGCGGATATAGAGCTTTCGGCGCTCGCGCTGTACTCGGATATTGCACAGACGGGTGAGTTTTCCTGCTCTGACGGTGAGCTTGACCGACTGAATGAAAACATACGCTGGGGCGGCAAGTCGAATTTTGTGGATATACCCACGGACTGCCCGCAGCGCGACGAGCGGCAGGGCTGGACGGGAGATATAGCTGTTTTTGCTCGGACGGCGTGCTATAATTTCGATATGGGACGCTTCTTTGATAAGTGGCTCGCCGATATGCGCGCAGAGCAGGGCAGAGGCGGCGGAATACCCATGGTCGTGCCGCGCGGCGGGGACGGCTGGCCCGTTATGGCGACCTCGTGCTGGGGCGACAGCTGTGTGCTCGTGCCGTGGGCTGAATATCTCGCACGGGGCGACCGCTCGCTGATAGAGAAGCAGTATCCTGCGATAAAACGGTTTTTAAAGGCCGCCGGATGGTGGTCAAAATTCCTTGCTCTAACACCTGCGAGCCGTTATATATGGCGCTTTCCGTTCCACTTCGGGGACTGGTGCGCGCCCTCGGGTACGGCGAGGGAATGGATAGCGAGGGGCAAATGGATAGGCACGGCGTACTATTATAACTCCTGCCGGATCGCTGCGAGGATGGCGGATATAATAGGAGCTGCGGACGATGCGGCGGAGTACGAGAGGCTCGCTGCGAGGATAGCGGACGCATACCGAAGGGTATTCACGGACGGCAGAGGCCGCCTTAAAAAGGAATTTCAGACCGCATATACGCTCCCGCTTTACTTCGGCATGACGGAGGACGGCGAAACGGAGCGGATGGCGGATAATCTCATAAGGCTGATACGTGAAAACGGCGGACATCTGGCAACGGGCTTCCCGGGTACTCCGTATATACTCTTTGCCCTTGCCGACAACGGCAGGGTGGACGAGGCATACGAGCTGCTTTTGCAGAAGGACTGCCCGGGCTGGCTCTATGAGGTCAGAGCGGGCGGCACGACGGTATGGGAGCGATGGGACGCGCTTCGCCCGGACGGTACGGTGAACATAGGCGACCTTACCGGTAAAAAGGACGACGAAAGCTCCGACGGGGGCATGGTCAGCTTCAATCACTATGCGGGCGGCGCGGTGGGAGATTTCCTATACAGGCGCATTGCGGGCATAGAGCCCACGGAGGGCGGCTACAGGCGATTCTCCGTTCGACCGCTCGTGGGCGGCGGCGTCACGCGCGCTCACGGTGCGGTCGAAACTCCGTACGGACGCGCGGCAGTCGACTGGTCGATAGAAAACGGGAGCTTTTTTATACGCGTGCAGGCGCCGGTGGGTACACGATGCGATCTCACTATGCCTGGAGGCTCCCGGCACGTGTTTGAAAGCGGTATCTATGAGTTCAGGGAGAAAATATGAAAGAAAGAATCGAAACGATAATTAAAAGTCTCAGCCTGAAAGAAAAAATAGCTCTGTGCGAGGGCGCGAGCTTCTGGCAGACAAAGGCGATGCCGGAGCACGGAATACCGTCGATGTTTATGTGCGACGGGCCGACCGGGCTGCGCAAGCAGGAGCAGGAAAAGCTCACGGATATGCTGGGCGTAAACGGCTCGCGTCCGGCGACCTGCTTTCCGTCTCCGGTGACGAACGCGTCAAGCTGGGACACGGAGCTCATGGAGGAGATAGGCGCGGCGATAGGTGAGGAGGCGAAGGCATACGGCGTGGGGCTGGTGCTCGGGCCGGGAGCGAATATAAAGCGCGACCCGCTGTGCGGGCGCAATTTTGAATACTTAAGCGAGGACCCGTATATAGCGGGCAGGCTGGCGGCGTCGTTCATACGCGGGCTGCAAAAGAACGGCACCGGCGCGAGCCTTAAGCACTTTGCATGCAACAGTCAGGAGCTGTCGCGCCTCAGCTCGGACAGCGTCATAGATGAACGTACGCTGCGCGAGATATACCTTTCCGCGTTTGAAACGGCGGTCAAAGAGGGCAGACCCGCGACGGTGATGTGCGCTTATAATAAAATAAACGGCACGCATTGCAGCGATAACGCCATGCTGCTGACGGTTATTCTGCGTAAGGAATGGGGCTTTGAAGGTGCGGTCATAACCGACTGGGGAGCCATGAACGACCGCATAGCTGCATTTACAGCCGGGTGCGATCTCAATATGCCGGGCGGCAGCGCGTATATGGAAAGGGACTGCATAGAGGCGGTTAGATCCGGCAGACTGCCGGAAAGCGCTATAGACGACAGCGTGCGGCGCGTGCTTTCGCTCGTGCTCGGCGCAGAGGAGGCCGCGGAGCCCGGAGCGGGCTTCGATGAGGACGCGCATCATGAGCTCGCTGTGCGCGCGGCCTGCGCGGGCGCGGTGCTGCTTAAAAACGAGGGCGGCATGCTGCCCCTCTGCGAGGGGGAGAGCGTGGCGATCATAGGGGATATGGCGAAGCAACCGCGTTTTCAGGGCGCGGGCTCGAGCCATGTCAATCCCTTGCGCATGACCTGCGCGTTCGACTTCGTTCCGCATAGCGTATACGCCCCGGGCTGCGACGAACGCGGCGATACCGACGAAAAGCTGCTGCACGAGGCGGCGGAGGCTGCACGTGCGGCGGACATAGCCGTCGTGTTCGCGGGGCTTCCTGCAAGATACGAGTCCGAGGGCTTTGACCGGGACGATATGCGCATGCCGGACGGACATCTGCGCATGATAGAGGCCGTCGCCGCCGCCAATCCGAACACGGTCGTCATGCTCTGCTGCGGCAGCGCGGTGGAATGCCCGTGGGCGGACAGCGTGAAGGCCATACTGTATATGGGTCTGCCCGGACAGGGCGGCGGCGAGGCGGCATATAGGCTGCTGTACGGCAAAGAAAATCCGTCCGGAAAGCTCGCGGAGTCGTGGCCGATGCGGTATGAGGACTGTCCGACGGCGGAGCATTATCGCGGGCAGAAGAATGCGCAGTACCGAGAGGGTATATACGTGGGTTACCGATATTATGATAAGGCGGGCGTCGGCGTACGCTGGCCCTTCGGGTACGGGCTGTCGTATACGCGTTTTTCGTATTCCGATATCCGTATGGATGGAGACAAAGTATCTGTAACCGTCACGAATACCGGCGATGCGCCGGGAGCGGAGACGGCCGAGCTCTATATCGCTCCTCCCGCGGGCGGACTGCACCGACCTGCAAGGGAGCTAAAGGGCTTTGCAAAGGTATTCATGCAGCCCGGCGAAAGCGGGACGGCAGTGTTTCATTTGAACGACCGAAGCTTTGCGGTATGGGACGGCGAATGGAAGGTCCCCGGCGGCGAGTATACTATATCGGTCGGCCCGTCGTCCGCGGAGCAGCCGCTTTCCATGACGGTCATAAGAGAGGGCGAAACGCCGCCCGCGCCGGAGTGGCAGGCGGGGAGCTGGTACGAGACGCTTAAAAGCAGCCCGGACAAGACCGGATGGGAGGCCATGCTCGGCAGAAGCTATACCGAAAAGACGCCGGAAAAGGGCGAATACACCATGGACAGCAGCGTGGAGGAGATGCGCGGTCGCTCCCTCGTCATGCGCATAATGTATAAGGCTGTGGCGGCCACCGTAGCCAATGGCGCGGGCGGCAAAAAGGACGCATCGGACCCGGAGCTTCGCATGCTCATGGCGTCGAGCGTCGGCGGGCCGCTCAGGAATTTGCAGATATCCGGCGGCATAAAGGGAGGCCTTTTCAAGGGCCTGCTCGATATGGCGAACGGCCGCTTTTTCCGCGGCATAGGCAAAATGCTGCGCGGAGGCTGAAAAGACATAAAAGCAATCCTAACAACTTCTTTATAAACATAAAGAACGGCGACCTTTATTCGCGGTCGAAAAAATGCTATTCTGTTCACATAAGAA
The DNA here is from genome assembly GCA_964453325.1 of uncultured Christensenellaceae bacterium. GTDB lineage: Bacteria > Bacillota > Clostridia > Christensenellales > Christensenellaceae > JAZRGP01. Next base: position 8,778 of record CAYVOZ010000032.1, read on the forward strand.
TATCGGACGCGGAAAGGATATATGAGTATAGGCATTATAGATTTTATAGGCAGGCTGGCATCGACCCCGATGCTGGCGGTGACGGCGGTGCTGACGCTCGGAGTGATACTCGTCAACGGATGGACGGACGCCCCGAACGCGATAGCGACGTGCATTTCCACGCGCTGCTTAGGCCCGCGCGCGGCTATAGGCATGGCGGCGGTGTGCAACTTTTTGGGCGTGCTCGTTATGACGGTGCTTAACGCCAAGGTAGCCATGACGATATACAACATGGTGGACTTCGGCGGCAACACGGGCGACGCTACGGTCGCTCTCTGTGCGGCGCTCTTTGCCATAGTCGTATGGGCGACGGCGGCGTGGAGGTTCGGCATACCCACGAGCGAGAGCCATGCTCTCATAGCCGGGCTTTCGGGCGCGGCGATAGCGCTGCAAAACGGCTTTTCGGGCATAAACGGCGGCGAATGGCTTAAGGTTCTCCTCGGGCTGCTGCTCTCGACGCTATTAGGCTTCTTCTCCGGGTTCTTATCCGCGAGGGCGGTCGAGGGCGTTTTTAAGCGCGCGGACAGGAAGAAGACCGCGCCCTTTTTCAGAGGCGCGCAGATATTCGGCGCGGCGGGCATGGCCTTTATGCACGGAGCACAGGACGGGCAGAAGTTCATGGGAGTTTTCCTGCTCGGCATAACGCTCGCGAGCGGTCAGGGCGGAGTGACGTCCTTCGAGATACCGATATGGCTCATGCTGCTCTGCTCGGGAGTCATGGCGCTCGGCACGAGCATCGGAGGAATGCGCATCATAAAGTCGGTGGGCATGGGCATGGTAAAGCTGCAGCCCTATCAGGGCTTTGCGGCGGATCTCGGCGCGTCGCTGTGTCTGCTGCTCTCGTCGGTCACGGGCATACCCGTGAGCACGACGCACACGAAAACGACGGCTATCATGGGAGTGGGCGCGTCGCGCCGCGTTTCCGCCGTGAACTGGAATGTGGTGAAGGAGATGTCGCTCGCGTGGGTGCTCACGTTCCCGGGCTGCGGACTGTTGGGCTTTCTCATGGCAAAGCTGTTCATACTGATTTTTTAGGGGGAGATAATATATGGCAAAGCATAAGAGGAATTTTGATTATTTCGACTTTTTCGATAATATAACGGAACAGGCGAGCAAGGCGGCGGTATATTTGCACGAGACCTTTACGCTGCACGAGTCGGACGAGCTCGGAGCGCGCGTTAACGAGCTGCACACGATAGAGAACGACGCAGACCTTTTGAAGCACGACATGATGAGCAGCCTTGCACACGAGTTCATAACGCCCATAGAGCGCGAGGACATAGTCGCGCTCGCGCAGGAGCTGGATAACGTCGTGGACGCCATCGAAGAGGTGCTGCGCCGGGCATACATGTACGATATAAAGAAGACGAGGCCGGAGCTTTCTGTGTTTACGGAGCTCATAGTGAGGTGCTGCGCCGCTCTGCAGGAGCTGACACACGAGTTTAGGGGCTTCAAGAGCTCAAAGACGATAGGCGAGCGCATAGTCGCCGTGAACACGCTCGAAAGCGAGGGCGACGTGCTGCATGCGCAGTCTATACGCACGCTGTTCACGGACGGCTCGGACATGAGAGAGACACTCATATGGCTCAACCTCTTTGAGGAGCTCGAGACCTGCCTCGATAAATGCGAAGACGCCGCGGACATAATCGAAAGCGTTATAATGAAGAATACCTGATAATACGGCAATATTAAGCGCGCTTCTCCGGGAACAAAACGGGGCGGCGCGTTTTTTTCGCTGCGCCCGGCATGACGGGAACTAACTAACGAAAGCCCAGAACCGGAGAACACTGAACCCGGATCGTTTTATGTTAAAAAGAGTTGACATATATAGATGGTCTATGTATTGTATATATAGATTATCTATATAAGGAGGAACGCAGATGATCGAAAAGGGACTGAT
>CAYVOZ010000032.1:10726-16821 GCA_964453325.1 uncultured Christensenellaceae bacterium
GTGAAAGTCATCGAAAATATGCAAAGAGCCGCCGAGCTGTTTGGCAAATAAGAGCAAAAAGGCGCGAAGCACGCGCCTTTTTTATTTTCCCATTGATATATAGATTTTTTTATTTTCCTCTTGACATATATAGATTACCGATATATCATAATACATAGATAATCTATGCATGGAGGCATCGTTATGGCTGATAAAGGATTGATGGCAGGAAGCGCGGATATGATGATACTTCGGCTTCTTCGCGAGGAGGACATGTATGGCTATCAGATAATAGATATGCTTAAAAAACGCTCGCAAAACGTATTTGAGCTGAAGGCCGGAACGCTCTATCCGCTGCTCCATACGATGGAGGAAAAAGGGCTTATAGCCTGTTATGAAAAGAGCTGCAACGGCCGAACCCGAAAGTACTATTGCATCACCGATATCGGAGAAAGGCTGTTTGCAGAGAAAAAGGAGAGCTGGATCACCTTTTCAAGAGCCGTGGATAATGTCATCTCGGAGGTGTGCTATGCTTATCAGGCGTGAGAGCGAGTATATAGAAAGCGTATGCACTCATGTCAAATGGAAGCAGGCGCACGAATGCATCCGAACAGAGCTGGCTTCGCATATCGAGGATCAGCGGAATGCCTTCATAAGCGAGGGCATGGATGATGACAAGGCCTCGGAAGCTGCCCTCCGGGACATGGGCGATATAAAGCTGATAGGCAGCAGCATGAACAAGGCCTACCGCCCTCACATATCCATAGGTATTCTCGTCTCGTTTGCCCTGATATTCATTGTGGGTTGTCTTTTGAGGGGATATCAGGATCAAAGCGGCATCGGTCAGATAACGGCGACCGTGCTCGGCATAGCGTTATGCTTTGTTATATGGCGGTTTTTGAACGTTAAATGGCTAATGGATAAGGCGTGGCTGCTTTCGTGGCTGTTCATTTCATTCCTTTTTCTGATGTTCGTTTTCTCATATATATATCAATTTACAATGCTGGATGTATTTTCACTTTTCCATAGGGCAGCTATGTATGTTAATCTGTTCCAGCCGTTTATTGTTGCTCTTATGATATGGAGATCACAGGATAAGAAACTTGTCGGGATGCTGCGCGTTATAGGAATGGGCGTTTTGATGCTCGTTCCCTGTGCCGTTATGCCCAATGTGTTTTTGCTGGCCTGTCTTCTCGCCGCAGACGCTGTGCTCATGGTCATCGCAATAGCCTCGGGCTGGTTTGGTGAGAAGAAGTGGAAGTTATCCGTCGTACTTACTGCTGTCGCCTTGGCTGCAATGCTTTTAGTAATACTTATTTCCGATGAATACAGGTATGAAAGACTATCGGGTATTTTTGGAATAAGCCTGGGGATAGGCTCCTATCAGGCTGATATGATACGGGATATATTGGGAAATACGCCATTGTTCGGCCGTGTGGATACAGGTCTTGTTTCGGAGGATACTCTTAGCTTTTTGAAAACCGCATGGGCTGATCCCGGGTTTGCCAATTCGGATCATATGCTTGTAATAGCGGCTTCAAATACCGGACGGTGGATATACTATGCCGTCGGCGGGCTGCTCGCCGCTTTTTCCGCATTTACGGTCAGAACGTGTATAAAACGGAAAAACCCGTTTATGCGGCTCACGGCGCTTTCCGTCGTACTGACCTTTATAGTGCAGTGGGTGGGATATTTGCTTTCAAATATCGGTATAGCGATAGCGCCCATGCCCATGCCCTTCATTTCTCCGGGCGGCGCCTCCATGCTTGTCAATATGATACTCATGGGGCTTTTGCTGAACACGGTCGGAACGGGCTGCTTTTTCAGAGGCATTCCGCAGCAGCCTTCGGAAAAGACCTTCGCGGCAGCCCCTTATAAACAACCGAAGGTATAAGGAGCTTAAGGGAGCAGGATAAGATCAAATACGGTTTGCTGTATGCAGTACGCCTGAATTAAGAGGAGGGGCCGCTTTTTAAGCAGGCCCCTCCTTGATGCTCCCGGTTTTTGACGGACTTTAGAATATCGACGTCGTTAAAAACACAGTGGACATGAGCGACGCCACGAGAGAGACGACGGTTATCTGCGTGTTTATCGAGGGGCCTGCGGTGTCCTTAAAGGGATCGCCAACGGTATCGCCGACTACCGCGGCCTTGTGCGCCTCGCTGCCCTTGCCGCCCATATTTCCGGACTCGATATACTTTTTGGAGTTATCCCAAAGCCCGCCGGAGTTGGACATGAACAGCGCGAGCAGCAGCCCGCTCACGATGTTGCCCGCCAAAAAGCCGCCTATGGCGTTCGCTCCGCCTATGAAGCCCACGGCAAGCGTTATGAGGATGGAGAACGCGCCCGCAGGCAGAAGTTCTCTCAAGGCTCCGTGCGTGGCGATGTCTATGCATTTATCGTACTCGGGTACTGCGTTCTTGTCTCCGCTTTTAAGTCCGATAATCTCTTTAAACTGCCTGTGTATCTCGGATACCATTCTCTGCGCATTCCTGTTCACTCCGAGCATGAGCATGGCGGAGAAGACCGCCGGCACCGCCGCGCCTATCAGCATGCCGAAGAATACCTTGGGATCCATTATGTCAAAGCCGGAGAGCAGCGGCAACCCGCGCTCCGCGGCGGCGGCGTTGACCTCGCTTATGTACGCGCCGAGCAGGCTTATGACGGTGAGCCCCGCCGCGCCTATGGCAAAGCCCTTGGTTATGGCCTTTACGGTATTGCCAGCGCTGTCGAGCTCGTCGGAGATATCGAGCGCCTTATCGCCGAGCCCGCCCATCTCCACAAGGCCTCTTGCGTTGTCCACGATTGGCCCGTATGCGTCGTTGCCGACTATCATGCCTACTATCGAGAGCATGCCCACGGCAGCCATGGCTATGCCGAATATCGCATAGCCCTCGCCTATGCCAGCGCAGAGATAGTACGCCGCGAGAGCGGATATCGCTATGCCCGCCATTGCGGGGAGGGCGGATATAAAGCCGTAGGATATGCCGGACAGCAGCGTAAACGCGGGGCCGGAGCCCGAGGCCTTGGCCGTTTTTCTGACTATGCTGTGCGAGTCATTCGTGAAGAAATCCGACGCCAGACCTATTACGACGCCGACTATGAGGCCGACTGCGGACGCGCCCCATATCTCCCATCTGAAGCCGTCGAATATCGCCGTCGCGGCGGCGGTGAGCGCTAAGAATACGATAGTGGTGACGTACGTTGAGCTGTTGAGCGCCCTTGTGGGATTGCCCTTCTTGCCTATGCGCGCGGTGGCAATGCCTATTATGGAGGCGACGAGCCCGAGCGCCGCGTAGCACAGCACGGAGGCTGCGTTCACGGAGGAGGCGAGCCCGCCGTCGAGGCGGGTAGCTATTACCATGGCCGCAGCCATCGCGGCGACATTGGAGTCGAAGAGATCCGCGCCCATGCCCGCGACGTCGCCCACGTTATCGCCCACGTTATCGGCAATGACCGCGGGGTTGCGCGGGTCGTCCTCGGGTATGCCGAGCTCGACCTTTCCCACCAGGTCAGCGCTGATATCCGCGGTCTTTGTGAATATTCCGCCGCCCGCCTTTGCGAACAGTGCGAGAGAGCTCGCCCCGAACGAGAAGCCCAAAAGCGCGGACGTGCTGCCCGTTATGAGCATGACCGCCGCCACGCCCAAAAGGCTCGCGCCGACGACGGACAGACCCATGACCGCGCCCCCGCGAAAGCCCGCCATGAACGCGGGCTTTATGCCGTGCCGCGCAGCCTCGGCAGCCTTTACGTTGGCGATCGTGGATATGTAAATGCCTATCTTGCCCGCAATGGCGGAAAAGACGGTGCCCGCGATATACGCGGCGGTCATCATGACGTTTTCTATGATATCGCCCTTCCATAAAGGCGAGGGCAGGAACAGAAAAATAAGCAAAGCTGCCACGGAGGCAAATACGGCAAGCACCTTGTATTCTCTTTTCATAAAGGTGTTTGCGCCGTTTTTGATAAGCCTTCCGATGCTCTCCACCTTATCGGAGGACGAGCCCCGCGCTCTGACCCAAAGCGCAAGCATGGCCGCAAAGGCAAAGGCGCAGAGCGCTGAAAGAAACGCTGTCGTGTAAATAAGTTTTAGTTCCGGAATCGTAACGATCACTCCCATCGAATCATTATTTTTTGCACTTATACAAAACGCAAAATCGAATCCAAATTATCATATGAGCCTGCCAAAAACCATAGTGCAGGGCGATACTTAACGCCTTGCTGACGTGAGCCGCGGCTTTCTTAACGGAATATTTACGCCGGCCTGCGTTCGCTCTCTGCGCGCGGCGGGCATGTATATGTTATTATATGTGATAGTGAAAAGGAGAGTGATCCATGAGCATGAGCGGTTCGGTAAAGAAGGATATTTTCGGCGTATCGTTGAAGGATACGCTCGTTTCTTTGGCGGTGCTTTTGACAGCGGCGCTGATATGCTCGGGGCTGCGCGTGATATACGGCTCGGATATTTCGGCGTCCATAGTGTTTGTGCTGGCGGTGTTCCTTATATCCCGGTATACAAAGAGTTATATTTACGGCATAATCGCGTCGGTGATGGGTGTGCTGATCGTAAATTTTCTTTTTACATACCCGTATTACAGGTTTAATTTTACTCTGTTGGGCTATCCGATAACTATAATATGCTCTCTCGTGGTGTCCGTGATAACGAGCACCATGACGCAAAGACTGAAGCAGCAGGAGAAGCTGCGCGCCGATGCGCAGCGGGAGAGGACGCGCGCCAACCTTTTAAGAGCGGTATCTCACGACCTAAGAACGCCGCTAACCTCGATTTTAGGCGCAAACTCCGCAGTGTTAGAGAATGACTCTGCGCTTTCCCCGGAGGAACGGCGCGTGCTGCTTAAAAGCGTGAACGAGGACGCACAGTGGCTGATAAGGATGGTGGAGAACCTTCTCACGATAACGCGCATGGACACGGGCGGCGCAAGGATACAGAAGCAGCCCGAGGCGGTCGAGGAGGTCATGGCGGAGGCGGTCGTAAAGTTTACAAAGAGATTCCCGGAACGGCGCGTGGAGGCCTGCGCTCCCGGAGAGCTTTTGATGGCGCCCATGGACGCCATGCTCATCGAGCAGGTCATCATAAATCTGCTCGAAAACTCTGCGCTGCATGCAAAGGGCGCGACGTATATCAAGCTGGAGGCCTGCGAAAGGGACGGCTGCGCGGTCGTCACGGTGACGGATGACGGCTGCGGTATAGCTCCGGGCGTGATAGGCCGTATATTCGAGAGCTATTTGCAGGAGGACGGGGACAAGAGCCCGGACGCCGCCCGCAATATGGGCATAGGACTGTCGGTATGCAGGACGATAATAAACGCCCACGGAGGCGTTATCAAGGCGGAAAACAGAAAGGAAGGCGGCGCTGTCATGAGCTTTACTCTGCCGCTCGGGGAGGGAATATGAGCAACCGTTTTTTGATACTTATAATTGAGGACGAGACCAACATAGCGGGCTTTATGAGCACCGTGCTCAACGCGAACGGCTTTGATACGCTGACAGCGCAAAGCGGACAGGAGGGCATAATGATGGCGTCCTCTCACTGCCCGGATATCATAATGCTCGATTTAGGGCTGCCGGATATCGACGGACAGGACGTTATAATGAAGCTGCGCGAATGGACGCAGACTCCGGTGATAGTCGTGAGCGCCCGGGGACACGAGCGCGACAAGGTCGAGGCCCTGGACAACGGCGCGGACGACTATATAACAAAGCCGTTCGGCACGGGAGAGCTTCTCGCACGGGTGCGCACGGCTCTCCGGCATTTTAACCGCAGCGGTACGGACAGCGCGGAGCCGGGCATGTACAGAGCGGGCGAGCTTTCCATTGACTATGAAAAGCGCCGCGTAAGGACGGGAGAGCAGGAGGTGCATCTTACGCAGAACGAATACCGGCTCGTCGCGCTGCTGTCCATGAACGCGGGTCGGGTGCTGACATACGATTATATACTGAAAAATATATGGGGTCCGAACGCCACGGGAGGCAATCAGGTACTGCGCGTGCACATGGCGAACATACGCAGAAAGCTCGAGAAGAATCCTGCCTCGCCCGAGTATATCTTCACGGAAATGGGCGTAGGCTACCGCATGGCCGAAGGGGAGGAATAA
>CAYVOZ010000032.1:16831-19212 GCA_964453325.1 uncultured Christensenellaceae bacterium
GCGCCCGACTGCGCTTGCAATCGGGTGTTTTATGTATTAGAATAGTAATATATGAAAGAATCATGCGAGGTGAAGCCATGAAGGCAACTGACAACAGCGATCTGTCCATGCTGTATAGAGCGTTTTTGAGCCTTTCCACAGAGGAGGAATGCGAGGCGTTTTTTACCGACATATTTACGATAAACGAGCTGCAGTCCGCAGCACAGAGGCTGAAGGTCGCGTGCATGCTTTACGATAAAAGGACCTGCCTGCAAATATCCGAGGAGACCGGCGCGTCCACCGCTACCGTGAGCCGCGTGAACAAGTGCCTTAACTACGGCGAGGGCGGCTACTTATCGGTCATAAAAAAGCTGAGAGGAACTGAAGAATAAATGGAGCTTGACAGACTGAGCGGCGTCCAGAGAAAAGCCGTCACAACAGTGAACGGTCCTGTGCTCGTTTTGGCGGGTGCGGGCTCGGGAAAGACCACCGTGCTGACGAGCAGAGTGGCGTATTTAATAGAAGAACTGGGCGTCGATCCGTATAACATACTGGCGATAACCTTTACGAACAAGGCCGCGGGCGAGATGAAGGAGCGCATATCCGCCATCGTGAGCCGCGACGTCTCGAGGATGATCATATCCACGTTCCACTCCATGTGCGCGCGCTTTTTGCGCATCGACGCGGAGAAGTTAGGGTATCAGGACAGCTTTTCGATATACGACTCCGACGCGTCCTTACAGATCATAAAAAGGCTGCTGAACGAGAAGAATATAGACTCCAAGGTAATGACCCCGAAGGCGTGCGCGTCGCATATAAGCGCGGCAAAAAACGCCGTGTCCAAGACGAAGCCCTCGGACGTGTTTTATGCGCGCTGCGGCTCGCTTTCGGATACCGTGGGAGAGATATATACGGATTATAACAGGCGGCTCTTCGCTGAGAACGCCATGGACTTTGACGATCTGCTCGTCAACATGTATAAGCTTATGCGCGACGACGAGGAGACCCGCGAGCACTATAAAAGACGCTTTAAATACGTGCTCGTGGACGAGTATCAGGACACGAACAGCGTGCAGTACGAGCTCGTGAGGCTGCTGTCGTCGGGCAGCGGCAATCTCTTTGTCGTGGGCGACGACGACCAGAGCATATACGCATGGAGAGGCGCGGACGTCCGCAACATACTCGACTTTGAAAAGGACTATCCGAACGCGGCGGTCATAAAGCTTGAGGAAAACTACCGCTCCCGTATAAAGATACTCGACGCGGCAAACTGCGTCATAAGCAAGGCTGACGAGCGAAAGGAAAAGACGCTCTGGTCGAAAAAGACGGAGGGCGAGCTTCCGTTCGTTTTTTGCGCGGCGGACGAGCGCGCAGAGGGCGAATTTATAGCGCGCGAGATAACGCGCCTTAGACGGGAGAGGGAGTATTCCGAATTTGCCGTGCTTTACAGAACGCATACGCAGAGCCGCGCGATAGAGGAAAAGCTGAGGCTTTACGGCATTCCCTACCGCATATACGGCGGAGTGAGCTTCTACGACCGCAAGGAAATAAAGGATATGCTGTCATATCTTTCCCTTATAGATAATCCGAATGCGGACACCGAGCTTTTGCGCATAATAAACGTGCCGAAGCGCGGCATAGGCGACGTAACGATCAAAAAGCTGACGCAGTACGCGGCGGCGCAGGGCATAAGCCTCATGGACGCAGTGGAGACGGCAGACGGCATAGTATCGGGCGTCGCGGCGGCGAGGATAGCGGACTTCCGCGAGTGCTACGACAGACTCATGCGCGCGGCGGCGGAGAGGGACAGCATAGCGGAGCTCATAGAGGACGTATACTCCATATCGGGCTATCGGCAGCTTTTGGAGGAGCAGAACGACGCGGACGGCGAGGCGAGACGTCAGCATGTGGACGAGCTCATAAGCTCGGCGATAAGCTTTGACGAGGACTCCGCGGAGGATGAGGGTTTGACGGAGTTCTTATCCGGAATATCCCTCATAACGAGCATAGACACCATGAGCGACGAGGGCGCGGTCACGCTCATGACGCTGCACAGCGCAAAGGGACTGGAGTTCGACACGGTGTTTTTAGCGGGCATGGAGGAGGGAGTTTTTCCGTCCATGCGCAGCAAGCAGGAGAACCGTCTCGACGAGGAGCGCAGGCTGTGCTATGTCGGCATAACGCGCGCCAAGAACATACTGTATATGACGTGCTGCGAGGAGAGGTTCATGTACGACGGGCGGCACAGGTGCATGCCGTCGCAGTTTTTGACGGACATACCCGACTCCAAAAAGCACATACTCGGCACAAAGCCTCTGCGCACAGTGCAGATGGAGGAGAAGCGGCAGGCTGCCTTAAGAGAACGCCCGCAGGTTTGCGCCCCGAGAGCGGAGGAAAAGGAT
>CAYVOZ010000033.1:0-7080 GCA_964453325.1 uncultured Christensenellaceae bacterium
TTCTGGACTCCATCTAATAGTGGATTATTATCGAAAAGTGAAGCTGAAAGCACATATTTGAAAAAATCTGATTTATCTGATATGAATAATATTCAATATGAAAAAATAGCATACTATGGAGGTGCTGGATACTTTTTATTGCAAAATATCATTTAGGCAGATAAACTTCGTCGTTTCGCTCGAGCGTGACAAAGCCCTTTGTGACGTTGTCGCCTCCCGGAGTGGGGGAGGGGTAATACAGCCAAGTTGCAATATCGGACATGCTCCTGCCTACCGAGGCGTAGTCCGCGTCGTGCAGCAGCGGAGCGATATCGAGTATGCCGCCGTTTGAGCCCGTGAGTATGAGCCGCGTTTCGTCCGCGTTTATGCCAAAGCTCGCGTGCAGCTCGCTGCCTGTCCTGTTTTTGCCGGAGAGAAAGACGACCGTGCATTCGCCCGGCTGCAGAGTGACGTCGGGGAAGTGCCATTTGCCTATGTTGGCGATATTATCGGAAAGCCCATAGCCGGAGAGCTCCACAGCCTCCGCGCCGTTGTTCTTTATCTCTGCCCATTCGCAGTATTCGCCGTCCTCGTTTCGGAGCGTGACCTTATTATTGAGCTGATATTCGTTTATTATAAGATCGGAAACAGGCGATATATCACTGAACTCAAGAGTGTCCGAATAAAGCGTGCTGTTCGCCGCTCCGGGAGTCGTCGCGGCAAAGTATTTATACGCGCCGCCCTCGGTGCGTCCGTAGGATATGTCCTTGTTGAGAGCGGGCAGCTCCACGGTCTGCGCAATGTTTCCGGAGGCGTCCGTGAGGCTTATGGTCTCTCCGAGCGAGGACAGCCTGAAGCCCGCACAGTAATATCCTTCTTCGGTAGTGCCCTCCGTGCCGGTCATGAGTATGACGATATACTCGCCCGCTCCGAGAGTAACGTTCGGAAGAGCGTATTTCACGCCCGCAGCCGCGTCGTCGGTGAGACCCATCCCCGCGAGGGATCTCGAGCCCGTGCCGCCGTTATAAAGCTCGATCCAGTCGGGAGCCGAGCCGTCCGCGAGCACGAGAGAGCTTCGGGAGTCGGACACGAGTTCGTTTATATATATCCCCGTAGCGGATTCGTAGACCGTCTCGGTCTCCTCCTCCGCAGCGCCGGTATTCGACGGCTTTAAAAGCTTGCCGCCGCCGAGCAGGAAAAACACGCCTATGGCGATAAGCAGTATCAATATGGTGAGCAGTGACAGCAGCGTCTTTTTATTCATCTTAAAAAGTCCCTTTCATCACCTGTTTATACCATATAAGGGCCGTATTTTCAAGTCGGCGACGTTTAGTTTACAATATCTGCAAAAACTGTGCTTACAAAGAACGAAAAACGCAGCAGCATATAAAAGCACAAAAAAAGCCGGAACGCAAAACCTCCCGCGGTATCGGCGTCCCGGCAATAAAAATACTATGAAGTTACCGTTTGCTTATTCGGCCTTGCTGTCCTCTCCGACCGCCGGGCCCGTCTGCGGCATTATCTTTATATTCTGCGCGCTCTGCCCGGTCTGGGTCTTTATTATCTCTGCTATCTGCTGCACCTCGTCGTCTGTCAGCGTCTTTTTATTGACGACGACGTTTACGGCGTCGTCCTTCACCGTGACGATGGCGTCGGTATTGAGCTTTGTCTTAAGTATACCCTCGGCGGTCAGCTCGGACTCCATGTTGGCGATGAGCGCAAGCTTCTGCTGCTGCGCCTGCGTCTTTGTGGCGTCGTCGGTCTCCGCGCTCGTGACGACGGAGTCTATATAGCTTATTTCCTGCGCCCGCGCCGTCGTCCGCTCGTCGCGATAGGCAGAGAATACGTCCACGACAGGCTCGTCTGCCGCCTTCTTCGCGTCGCCGCTCTTAGAGGACGCTCCGCCGGTCAGACGGAAGTTTGCATACCCCACGACGGCGGCGACGAGCACGAGCCCGCATATCGCTATGACTGTACTGTTTTTCACTGTGAATTTCTTTTTCTCCTGTGTTGTGCTCTTGCTCTGCGCGCTCTTTTCCTTCATATAGCAGCCCCTCCGTGTTTAATACAATATCTCTATTCTGTCGTTTGTTATCCCCAAAAGCGTGGATACCGCGCTCAACAGCTCCATGCGCACGCCTATGTCCTCCGCGCCCTCCGCCACGACTATTACGCCGCGCACCTCGGGCATGTTCTCCTTAATAATGAGCGCGTCGCCGGATATGCTCGCTACCTCGACCCTCTCCGAGCCGCCGCTTTCGTCGGATACGGTGTCGATGCTCGTCGCGGGTACGAGCTCCGAGGAGGACTCGTAGTTTATCACCACGCTCACGTCTCCCACGCCGTTCATGCAGGAAAGCGTCTTTTCGAGCCGCGCCTCAAGCCCGTCGTTCAGAGACGAGGCCGCGCTTTTATCCGTGCCGGACGGCAGTATGCTCAACAGCACGAGCGCGACGATCGCGCAGGCGAGCACCGCGGCGAGTATGCCCGTGGTCTTTTTAGAGCCCAGCCCCTTCAGTTTTTCCGTGATCTTTTTTACATCCATACGCTCACCCTTAATCTATATTATTTTTGACAGCCTCGTTATATACGTCCATTATTATGTCTGTGTATGATATCGCTGCGCTTTTCTGCTCACGTCTTCCGAGCCGTTCTAAACGGCAGCTCCGAAGCGGGCTTATGAGCATCGTCATGATGAGCACGCCCGCCGCTATGCGCGCAAAACGCTTCATGCCGCCGTCGGGCATGAGCATGAGGACCACCTCGGATATCAGCACCGCCGCTGCGGCGGCAAAAACATAGCCTCTAAGATCCATTTTATATCACCGCATCATAAATCCCATATCGGCCGCGCCCATGAGCAGCGCTATCGATATAAAAGCCATAGCCGTGCAGGTCAGCACCGCCGCCAGCATGAGCCGCGTTATACGGCACATACCCGTGAGCATGCGCACTGTCATATCGTCGGAGAACGGCTCCGCTATCGCACCAGCAGCGCTGTAGAGAAAGGAGTTCACTGTCAGCGTGATTATAGGCGTCAGCATTACGAGCGCGAGTATTATGAGCCCCGCCGCTCCCGCCGCGCTCTTCACGATAATGCCGCACGACATCAGCGTATCGAGCGTGTCGGAGAACATTCCGCCTATAAACGGGACGGCCTTGTCTATCGTGTACTTCGCGGTTTTGAAGTATACGCCGTCCACCGCCGCCCCGGTCATGCCCTTAAGCGAGCAGACGCCCAAAAACAGTGTGAACACTATGCCCAAAAACCATTTCACCGCGCTTTCTATGAGCTCGGAGAGCTTGCTTAGCTTTATAGCGGAGGATATATTCGTGAGCAGATTCACGAACGCGCAGGCTATTATCGCGGGAAAGACCGCTCCGCGCACGAGCGTAAAGACCGTGTCCGTGAGCGCCGCCATCACGGGGCTCATCACTGCCGACGTGGACAGCCCCCCGAGGCCTGTGAGCAGCACCATGAGCACGGGAGTGACTGCGTTGGTGACCTCTCCGAGACTGTCGAGAGCGTTCTTTGCCGTCAGTATAGAGCCCACCAGTATCGATGCGCATACGGACGCGCATATTACATAACCCGTGAAAAACGCGGCCTTTGAAGCGCCCTCTCCGCCCGAGCCGGGCAGATGCTTTACGAGCCCGGTGATGAGCAGCAGCACGATCATTTCACCTATGTATATAAGGCTGCCCGCAAGCGCGTGCTTAAAGCTGTCGAGCACCGCGTTAAGCGCGTCCTCTATGGCTATCTGCGAGAGCCCGCTTTTGGCGATGCCGCTTATAAGCTCGTCAAAGCTTATGCTCTCGGACAGCTCCGTTCTCCCGTAAAGCTCCTCCATATCCGAAAGCTCGAGCTCGTCTAACAGTGAGTCTGTGCCCTCCTCGAGCGCCTCTCGCGCCTGTCTCTCGGCGTCGGCGTTATCCTCGTCCGTCGGCTCGGCCGATGCGCAGAGCGGGAGCAGCAGCATCACGAGAGCCGCGCATACAGCCGAAGCAAAACGCCTTTTCAAAGCTCGTTCGCCAGCGATAGCACCAGCTCGGCAAAGCTCTTTAACAGCGGCAGCGTCAGCACGACTATTATGAGCTTTCCGGCGAGCTCTATCTTTTTGGCAATAGCGCCCTCGCCCGCGTCCTTAAGCGACTGTACTGCGAATTCCGCGATATACGCTATCCCCACGACCTTTAACACGGTCTGGATGCCGTCATACGCGCCGCCGAGCATGTCCGCGAGATCCTTTATATACTCCACCGCGTCGCGGAGGTACTCGAGCACCATGAGCAGTATGAGTATGCCAGCGGCGACGCTCATCTCGAGAGCCAGCTCGGGATTGGTCTTTTTAACGGTGATGGCGAGCACTGCGGATATGACGCCGACTGCGACTATCTTTGCTATCTCCATGTCAGTAGAGCCCGAATATGCTCTTTACGCTCTCGAAAAGCCCGCTAACCATATCGACCACCATGAGCAGCACGATCACGAGCCCGGCGATAGAGACCATGAGTGCTATATCGTCCCGGCCGGCGCGCGTCAGAAGCTGGCTCAGAACGGCTATGAGTATGCCTATTGCGGCAATTTTGAATATAAGATCCACGCTTACGCTCACGGTGAATACCTCGTCAAATAAATATTACGCAAAGCACAATGCCTCCGAGAATGCAGAGCGTTTTCTTGAGCCTGGCTTTTTTCAGGCTGCTCTCGCTTATCTGCTTGACCGAGCTATTCACCTCTGTGAGATATCTCGCGCAGGCAGAGGCGGCGTCCTCTGCGGATACAGCGCGAAAGACCGCTCCCGCAAAGGCAAATATCACTCCGGCGTCCCCGGGCTCGAGCTCGGATACGGGCTCCTTCTTCCATGCCTCCTGCGCGCATTTATCGCCGCAAAGACCGGGCTTTTCCGCGGCGAGCTCTCCGCATACCTCGAAATAACGGCGGCATTCTCCGCGTCCGGAGCATTTGAGCGCGGCGGGCAGAGTCATGCCCTGATAAACGAGCGCGCTTTTCATGGACTTTATGCTGTCGCCGAGGGCCATGAGCGCGCTGCGCCTGTCCTTTACGCGGCGCTCTCCGGTGACGCCGAATGCCGCGCAGGAGCCTATGACGAGCAGAAAAATAAACAGCTTGAATATCATTGCACCGCACTCCCGCATAGCCGCTCGGGCTGGTCGCAAACGACGCTGCCGTCCCCCGTATATACCCGCTCGACCGTACTGCGCCCGAGCGAGTCGGAGAGCAGCATTATGCGCTTTATAAGGCCGGACGCGCACAGCTCGCGGAAGAACACGCGCTCGGTGAGCTCGTAAAGGCTGCCCGCATGTGCCGTCGCGAGCACTGTTACGCCGCTGTTGCCCGCCTCCAAAAGCGCCCCGAGCTCGGCGCCGCTGCCTGTCTCGTCAGTGGCGATGACGTCCGGGGAAAGCGAACGCAGAGCCATGCTCATGCCCTCGGCCTTGGGGCAATAGGACAGCACGTCCGTGCGCGGGCCGAGGTCGAAAAGCCCCAGTGCATAGAGCTCGCCGCGCTCGTCTATGACCGCGCATTTTTTAGGCGGAGTGTTTTCGCCCGAAGAGACCGCGCGTATGATATCGCGCAGCAGAGTCGTCTTGCCGTGCTGCGGCGCGGATATTATGAGCGAGGAGAGCAGCCGCCCGTCCTCGGTCAGGTGTATGAGCGCGCTCTTGCTCACGCCCTTTATCTGGCGCGGAAAGCGTATATTGAGAGACGAAAAGTCCCGTATGAGCCGTATGCTTCCGCGCTCGCTCACGACCCTGCCCGCGACGCCCACGCGCACGCCGCTCTCCGCGGTGAAAAAGCCCCTGCGGATATCGTCGGAAAAAGCGATAAGCGAATGCTCGCACAGAGAAAGCAGCGTGTCCCGCACGGAGTCCGCGTCCGGAACATACCGCGTGATATACTCGCGTCCGCCGGAATACAGCATTGCGGGCGCGCCGCACCTTATGCGCAGCTCCTCGGCTGTTTTATATGCGCCGAGCCGCGCGAGCTCCTCCGCGAGCGGCGGCGGCAGATGCTTTAAAATTGCTTCTGAAGGCATTTTTGCTTCCCTCCGGGTTTTGTCCATACTGCATGTTATATGAATATGTCTCCCCCTGCGTATGTATTCATGTCCCGTCTGTCAAAAATAACTCCTGTTTATCCCGCCTTTTTACAAATTGGAATAGCCGATGCGGCCGTAAAGGCTTTATTCGTGAGTTTCTTTGTGTTATTATGATTTTGCGCGGGTCTACACTGCGCTGAAAAAAGAACGAGATTCTTTATGGAGGTTATGTATAAATGGACTTTGAACTTACGAAGCAGCAGGAAATGGCTCGCACTACGATCCGCCGTTTCGCCGAGGCTGAGGTAAAGCCTCTTGCGGCGGAGGTGGACGAGACGGAGCGCTTCCCGCGTGAGACCGTTGAGAAGATGGCAAAGCTCGGCATACTGGGCATTCCTTATCCCAAGGAGCTCGGCGGCGCAGGCGGCGATTATATCACCTATGCCATAGCGGTCGAGGAGCTCTCCAAGGTTTGCGCAACGACGGGCGTTATAGTGTCCGCACACGTATCTCTCGGCTGTGCTCCGATATACTACTTCGGCAACGACGAGCAGAAGAAGAAATACCTTGTGCCCATGGCCAAGGGCGAAAAGCTCGGAGCCTTCGGACTCACAGAGCCCAACGCGGGCACCGACGCATCCGCACAGCAGACCGTTGCAGAGGATATGGGCGACCATTGGCTCATAAACGGCAGCAAGGTGTTCATCACCAACGGCGGACAGGCGGACGTATACGTCATATTCGCAATGACCGATAAATCCAAGGGCAACCACGGAATATCCGCCTTCATAATAGAGAAGGAATATCCGGGCTTCTCGATAGGCAAAAAAGAGGACAAGCTCGGAATACGCGGAAGCGCAACGACAGAGCTCATATTCACCGACATGAAGGTGCCGAAAGAGAACCTGCTGGGCGGAGTAGGCGACGGCTTCAAGATCGCAATGTCCACCCTCGACGGCGGCCGCATAGGCATAGCGTCGCAGGCACTCGGCATAGCGCAGGGCGCTCTTGACGAGACCGTGAAATACATGAAGGA
>CAYVOZ010000033.1:7180-15884 GCA_964453325.1 uncultured Christensenellaceae bacterium
TACACGAGAGATTATCCGCTCGAGCGCATGATGAGAGACGCCAAGATCACCGAGATATACGAGGGCACGAGCCAGGTGCAGCGTATGGTCATCTCGGGCGGCATGTTCCGCTAAGAAGGAGGAAGAGAGACTATGAGAATAATAGTTTGCGTAAAGCAGGTCCCGGACACCACAGAGGTCAAGCTCGACCCCAAGACGGGCAGACTGATAAGAGACGGCGTGCCGAGCATAATCAACCCGGACGACATGAACGCGCTTGAAGAGGCGCTGAGGATAAAGGACTCGCAGCCGGACGTAACGGTATCCGTGCTGTCCATGGGACCGCCGCAGGCGGACGTGGCGCTGCGCGAGACGCTGGCAATGGGCGCGGACGATGCGACGCTGCTTTCCGACAGAGCGTTCGGCGGTTCGGATACATGGGCGACGAGCTACATAATCGCAGAGGCGATAAAGCGCATGGGCGATTACGACATCATATTCTGCGGCAGACAGGCTATCGACGGAGACACGGCGCAGGTCGGCCCGCAGATAGCGGAGAAGTTAGGCATACCGCAGGTAACGTACGTAAAGGAATTTGAGCTCAAGGGCGACAAGGTCATATGCAAGCGCGCGCTTGAGGACGGCTATCAGGTCATAGAGGCCGGCCTGCCCTGCCTGCTGACTGCTATAAAGGAACTCAACGACCCGAGATATCCGAGCGTAGGCGGCATATTCAACGCATACGAAAAGGACGTCAGGGTATGGACGATAAAGGACGTCCCGATAGACACGGCGAAGGCCGGACTGCAGGGCTCCCCGACGAACGTTTTCAAGACCTTCTCACCCGACCCCAAGGGCGCGGGGATGATGCTTGAGGGCGCGGACAAGGCGACCGCCGCCGATCTCGTGGCAAGACTGCGCGAGAAGCACGTACTGTAAGGAGGAAACGAGAATGATAACTATCATCAAAGAGAAATGCAAGGGCTGCGGACTTTGCGCAAAGAGCTGCCCGTACGGCGCGATCGACATGGTCGACAAGAAGGCCGTAGTAAACGATAAGTGCATAGACTGCAACGCATGCGTATCCTCCTGCCACTTTGAGGCGCTCATAGGCGCGCCGGTAGAGGAAAAGGAAGAGAAGGATCTTTCCGCATACAAGGGCGTATGGGTATTCGCCGAGCAGCGCGAGGGCAAGATAATGTCCACAGTGTTCGAGCTTTTGGGCGAGGGCAAAAAGCTGGCGGCAGACCTCGGAGTAGAGCTTTCCGCACTGCTGCTCTGCGAAAAGGCCGACGGCCTCGCGGACACTCTTGCGGCATACGGCGCAGACAAGGTCATAGTATGCGAGAGCCCGATGCTCAAGGACTACACGACCGACGCATACACGAAGGTCATAACCGAAGCAATCAACCAGAAGAAGCCCGAGATATTCCTTATCGGCGCTACCAACATAGGCAGAGACCTTGGCCCGCGCCTTGCAGGCAGGCTGTATACCGGACTTACCGCAGACTGCACGGGACTGGCTATCAACCCCGAGACGAGAGGCATATTGCAGACGCGTCCGGCATTCGGCGGCAACGTAATGGCGACTATCATCACGCCCAACCACAGACCGCAGATGTCCACGGTGCGCCCGGGCGTCATGAAGAAGGCAGAGCCCGACTTCAGCAAGAAGGCAGTCGTGGAGAAGCTGAGCTTTGACCTCAAGGATTCCGATATACACACCAAGGTGCTCGAGTTCGTAAAGGCAGCCAAGCAGGCGGTCAACCTCCAGGAGGCGGATATCATAGTATCCGGCGGCAGAGGCCTCGGCAATGCGGACGGCTTCAAGCTCATAGAGGAGCTGGCGACGGCTCTCGGCGGCGTTGTGGGTTCGTCCCGTGCGGCAGTAGACGCGGGCTGGATAACCCAGGATCATCAGGTCGGTCAGACCGGCAAGACCGTCAGACCGAAGCTCTACATAGCCTGCGGAATATCCGGAGCTATACAGCATCTGGCAGGAATGCAGAACTCGGGCTGCATAGTGGCGATCAACAAGAACGCCGACGCTCCCATCTTCAAGGTAGCCGATTACGGTATCTGCGGCGACCTGTACAAGGTCATACCGATGATATTAGACGAGCTCAGGAAGTAAGAGCAAGCATAAACGCATAGATAACGAAAAGACCGCGCAGGCTAAAACTGCGCGGTCTTTTCGCGTCTTAACATGCAGCCGCGGGTTTTCGCATATCCATAGCATGACGGTCCTTGACAGAGCTTCCCCGGTCGAAACGGAGGTCGTTATGCGTCTGTGCCTTATGCTTATAGTTATGCTTTTTATGCTGACCGGCTGCGCTGCGGGTGAGGGCGGCGCGGTGAGCAGCTTTTTGTGCGTGCTGCTGCTGTTTGCAGGGCTGTTCTTTTCTTTTCGAACGCGGTTTATTCAGATACGGGGCATAAAACGGATCTTTATGCCGCGTGAGAAAAAGAGCACAGAGCAAAAGAAAAACGCAGGCAAAGGACCGTCCCAGTTTCAAACGCTGACTACGGCGCTGGCGGCGACGGCAGGGACGGGCAACATAGCGGGCGTGGCGGGCGCTGTCGTGCTCGGCGGCCCGGGGGCGGTGTTCTGGATGTGGGTATCCTCACTGCTCGGTATGGCGACTAAATTTGCGGAGACCGCGCTTGCAGTCCGCTACAGGGAGAAAAACGCGCGCGGAGAGTGGGTCGGCGGGCCGATGTATTATATAAAGAACGGACTGTCGACCCGGTGGAGACCGCTTGCGTATGTATTCTGCGCCGCAGGCGCGGCGGCGGCGCTCGGGGTAGGCAACGCCGTGCAGGTGAACGCGGCGGCAAGCGCGGCAGTGCTGGCGGCGGGGGAGATAATGCAGACTCCGCTTTCCGGGTCGGGAGAGGCGCTGCTTCGAGTATTGCTCGGGCTCATAGTGGCGGGCGTGACCGGCGCGGTCATAGTCGGGGGAGCAAGTCGCATAGGGCGGGTCACGGAATTAGTTATACCGTTTATAAGCGTGTTCTATATAGCGGGCGCGGTGATAGTGCTGTGCATAAACGCGGACGCTGTGGGCGGTGCGCTTGGCAGCATATTCAGAGAAGCGTTCACTCCGCGTGCGGCGATGGGCGGTGCTGGCGGCTTTGCTATATCGGCGGCTATGCGCCTCGGCGTCGGGCGGGGCGTTTTCTCAAACGAGGCGGGCATGGGCTCGTCGCCTATGGCCTACGCATCCGCGGAAAGCTCTGACGCGGTCAAATTAGGCATGCTCGGCGTTATAGAGGTATTTGCGGATACGATAGTGATGTGCACTCTGACAGCTCTCGCTATACTCGTGTCCGGCGCGGCGATACCCTGGGGCGACGCGTCCGCCGCGGACTCCGCCACGGCGATATCGGCCTTTTCCACGGTATTCGGCGCAAAAAGCGCGAGCATATTTTTGACTGTGTCTTTAATCATTTTTGCGCTCTCGACGCTGCTCGCTTGGTCGATGTATGGGGAACGCTGCTGCGGCTTTTTGTTTAACGGCAAGGGAATAAGCATATACAGAGGACTGTTTCTCGCCGCTGCGGTATACGGCGCGCTCGCCGACGTGTCCTTTATATGGGCGGCGGCGGACATGCTGAACGGCCTCATGGCGCTGCCGAACATAGCCGCGCTTATACCGCTCTCGGGTGAGGTCGTGAGGATAATTAGGAATGACGGAGGCCTATACCGAAAGGCGCAAAGCGGACAAAAATACTGCAGAATATTTAAGCATTGAGCAAACAGCCTGCTTTACTATGGCATAAGAACAATCATTTACAGTTCTACAGGTCTGTAATCCACGATATCCGCAAGCCTCTCCAAATATCTGAGGCCCGTTGACGCACAGGTATCCGCGTCAGGAAACGGTATTATTTCCAGCGCTATATATCCGCGATAGTCAATATCCCTGAGCGTTTTCATAATACTAAGAAAGTCGGTGCTGCCTGCTCCGGGATAAAGACGGTTATTCTCCGTAAAGTGTACATACCCGAGCCTGTTGCCTGCCAGCCGCACGGCCTCCAGCATATTGTGCTCTTCTATAGCCATGTGATGAGTATCGATGTGTAATTTAATATTATCGCGACCGATCTCTTCGATCAGATCCAGGGTTTGCTTTACCGTGTTCAGATAATTGTTTACGTAAAAATTGATAGCCTCCAGAAAAACGGTCACATTATGCATCGCGGCATTATCGCTTAACAGAAGCATTTCGTTTTTAAACAACTCAAGACAGGTGTTCCTGCTTTCGTTTTCACTTGGAAGATTTCCTCTGACGCAGCCTATGACAAGATTGGCGTTCAGTTCCTCGGCGATCTCTATATCCCTGCCAAGACGTGTCCGCAGCTCTTTTCTTACGCCTTCGTCGGGATCGGAAAGGGAAAGCCTGTTAATACTGTATTCCATACCAGTTGAAATGACCGATACGCTCATTCCGTTGTCATTGCAGCACTGCTTGATAGCGCCTGGGTCGATATCGTCGGGATCCCACACATGTATCTCGACCGCATCATATCCCCAACCCTTTGCCTTTGCTATCGCCGAGAAGATGTTCCCTCTGTAAATGACCGGGGCGGAAACAGGGAGTGGCTTCGGAGCGACCGCCAGACTGAATTTAAACCCGTTTTTCATATGCTACCTCTCTTTAAAAGCGTATGCTTTATTTACTGCTATCACCAGCAGGTGTATCCTCCGTCCACGACGATGTCGCATCCGGTGGTAAACATAGACATGTCCCCCGCAAGATAAAGATACGCGCCGACGATGCTTTCGGTTTCCGCGATTTTTCGCATCGGGGTCAGCTCCATCCATTCCTCGAGATACGGTGAATCCTTTATCATGCCTGTTGCCATGAATCCCGGGCTGACGGAGTTAACTCTGATACCACTTGGAGCCAGCTCGACAGCCATTGATTTAGTCATGTGCAGCAAGCCTGCCTTTGAAATGCTGTAAACAGCGTTTTTCTGAGGCTTGTTTATTATCCTGGCACTGATGGAGACGGTGTTGATGATGGACCCTTTTATCTTTGAAGCCAGCATTATTCGCGCGGCTGCCTGCGCCGTCAGCATAGCTCCGGTGATATTCACATTGCAGATGCTGCGCAGCAATTCCGGCGTCAGAGACAAAATATCCGAATGTGCGGTTATGCCGGCGTTGTTTACGGCGATCTCTATGGATCCGAAGGAATCCAGTACCATAGAAGCCATCATATCCACCTGCACCGGATCCTGTACGTCTATACCTATGCCTAATGTTTTTACAGAGTATGCTCTGCCGAGGTCCTCTGCCAGAGCCTTTGCCTCGGCCTCCTTTTTGTCCACAACGGCGATATTGACCCCGCATTGGGCGAAGGTTTCGCATATGCATTTGCCCAAGCCCTGTGCGCCGCCGGTTACAAATGCCGACTTTCCGGCGAGATTGAATCTGTTGTCAAGTAATCCCATAATGACCCCTTTGCTGCATGTTGATTATTGAATGTATGCATAGACAGGAATAACTGAGGTGTATTCACATACATGCATTACTGTCGCCGCCGCTCAGGCCTGCAGCCTGAGTATTGTGGCGACAATGATAGTTTATCCAAAAGTTTTAAATCAGAAAATGTCTTTTTATTATAGAAACTTACCACTTTTTTGTGAGCATAATAGTATAATTGATTAATTGGTACACGGTGTGAACGCAGGTTATAGCTGGGTATAAAAAGTATCTATAGTTCCAAATAAAAAGCGGTTTTGTTTAATTTTGAAATATCCTCAATTATTGATATGTGCATTAGAATAAAAGTGTAATTACAAAAACATTTCGTAAGGAGTCTAAAGTGAACAGCAGCAGCTTTGAATTTAACCTATTTACGCACCTATATTTCGGAAAAGATGTGGAAAAGGCAGCGGCAAAGTGTGTCAGAGACCTTAACGGAAAAAAGACAATGCTCGTATACGGTATGAACAGCATTAAGAAGTCCGGACTTTATGAAACAATAACCGGACAATTCAGGAATGCGGGCATGCCTTATGTGGAATGGGGCTCGGTGAGATCAAATCCATATCTATCCTATGCGTATGAGGGCATACTCAAGGCCAGAGCCGAGAATGTGGATTTTGTAATCGGCATCGGAGGTGCAAGCGCTATAGATACCGCGAAGGCAATAGCGCTCGGACTCAGATACGATGTGGATTCGCGCGGATTATGGAAGTTTTTTACAGGAGAAGAAATACCGACGGAGATGGCTCCGGTGGGCGCAATACCCACGCTTGCAAGCGCAGGGAGCGAAATGAGCGGAGCATGTGTTTTGGTGGATGATGAGCTCACTCAGGCCAAGAAGGGCCCTAACTATCCCAACGTTATGCGTCCGGTATTTGCTCTAGTAAATCCGGAGCTGACCTATAGCGTGCCGGCACGACTGACTGCTATCGGAGCGGCGGATACATTCTCCCATACGATGGAAAGATACTTTGCCGAGCAGGATTGCGACTTATCGGATGAATTTGCATTCGGCCTTTTGAGGAGCGTCGTCAGGCATGCCATAACAGCAGTAAAGGAACCTTTCAACTATACGGCCAGGGCAGAGCTGTCTTTGGCGGCATGCTTCGGGCACTGCGATATAACCGGACTTGGAGGAAAGCCCTGCGCATGCGGCATACACGCTCTGGAGGCAAATCTCTCGGGAATGTATAACTCCTCTCACGGCGCCGGGATAGCTCTGATCATGCCGGTGTGGCTGAAGGAGCTGGCCGAAAGAGGAAATGAGAAGCAGCGCGAGAAGGCCTTGAGATTCGTATCTCAGGTATTCGGAGTTTCGATAGACGGATCCGATCCCAGGGATCTTATACTGCAGGGCGCTCTTAGAATGAAGAGCTGGCTGGATTCTCTGGGACTGCCCTCAAAGCTTTTCGATATCGGTATTGCGCCGACAGAAATAGATAACATCGTGCAGAATTGCCGGTGTGACGCCGCAGGAATACTGCACGCATATCTGGATTTTGATAAACGCGATGTTCAGAGATTGTTCATATCATTTACATAAAAATAAATGGAAAGGAAAAAGAGAATGGAAAGTAATGCGACCAAGAATGCTCTTTCTTTGATGAAAGAGGGAAAAATCTATGATTTGGCAGGCGGCTGGTGGAGACACATGCCTATGCATCCGGCACATCCGGCGTTTGATGTGTATACCTGCAGAACACAGTGGGGTGAGCATCATGAAAAGGATCTGGCCTTCTTAGACGGCGAGACTATAGGATACGGCTTTAACTCCGAACTGATAATGTTTACGACACATACCGGCACGCATATCGACGCAATGTGCCATATCGTAAGCGGTGAGGATCCTGCCTGCTATGGCGAGCATAAGCTCAAGGACTTTTACAGCGATCACGGATATCTCACCGGAGACGCAACGGAGCTTCCGCTCATCGCAAGAAGAGGCATAATGCTTGACATGCCCAAGGCATTGGGCTTTGAAGAGGACGTGCTTCCGGCTAATTATCCCATCGGACCCAATGAATTGGAAAAAGCCTGCAAGAGACAGAACGTCCGTCCTGAAGAGGGTGACGCAATACTTATCAGAACCGGTCAGATGAAGTTCTGGAGGGATGACGAGACCATGGCAAAATACGCGGACAGTGGATTAAATCTTGCCGGAGCCGAGTGGGTCGCCTCGTTCAAGCCCATAGCAACGGGCACAGACACGGTCGCATATGACGTATGGCCGTCCGGAATACCCGGAAACCCGCAGCCCTGCCATAATTATCTGATAAGAACTCACGGCATTCCGATCATGGAATGGATCTATCAGGAGGGCCTTGCAAAGGACAGCGTATATGAGTTTATGTTCATAGCTCTCCCGCTGAATATAAAGGGCGCAACCGGGTCGCTGTTAAGGCCTGTCGCTATAGTTTAAGCTATTGCTTAATGCAATAAATATAAGGAGGAAAATGATGAAAAAGGTAAAATCAAGTTTTTGCGTACTGCTTGCCGTATTAATGGTGTGCTTCTGCGTCATCGGATGTACGGCTACAACAGGACCCGCCGCTGCGGAACCGGCTGCGGAGCCGGCTGCGGAGCCGGAGAAGGAACCCGAGACGGCAGCTGATCCGGCGCCCGGCGCAGAAGAGCCCGCAGCCCAGTCCGAAGGTTATGATGCCGCATATTGGCAGGGAAAGCTGGATGGAGCTATGGCTTCTTATCCTCAGGAATATATCGGACCTACCGAAGAAGCAATTGCTCCTGCCGGAAAGAAAATAGCTGTTGTTATATCAATGTCCGCTCTTCGCGGATGCCAGGCGCCTGCAGAGGCTGTCAAGGAAGCATGCGACCAGGTCGGTTGGGAATGCACATTATATGATGGCAAGGGCGATGCAACACAGTATAATAGCCTTATAACCCAGGCCTGCGAGGACAACGTTGATGCTATCGTTACGATATCCATCGATGCGGCTATGATACAGAGCGGCATGAAGGCTGCTGCAGATAAGGGCATCCCGGTAGTATGCGGATCCCAGGGAGTGGACACGCCTAACGACGTTAAGACCCAGGACGGCTATAACTATGAGTTCTGTGTTGACTGCGACATGAAGGAATTAGGCCGTTATACTGCATACTGGATGATAGTTGATTCCAACGGCGTAGGCGTCGTACAGCCCTTCCTCGACGAGGAGTATGATACCAACACTCAGTACATGAAGGGCATACTGGAGGTCCTTACAAGCT
>CAYVOZ010000033.1:15894-18907 GCA_964453325.1 uncultured Christensenellaceae bacterium
CCGACCATGACCGTTCTCGAAACGGAGAAGTTTATTGCTCAGGACGTCGGCGGAGATCTTCAGACTCAGACCGTAAGTGCAATACAGAATCATCCCGAGATCAACTATGTTGTCGTAACATATGACCCGGCGGCGGCAGATCAGGTATCTGCTATACGTCAGGCCGGCATCGAGGGCGTAACGGTAGTGAGCTGCCTTGGAAATGAGCAGAACCTGAGCTTCGTAGCCAATGACGATATTCAGAGAGCTGACGCGTGCTGGGACAATGTATATCTCGGATGGGCAATAGTAGACCAGCTGATACGTCTGTTCAACGGACAGCCGCTGGCCGAGCCTCATGGCGAAAACTGCCCGTTTGGTATGGTGGACAAGACCAACCTTCCGAGCGATATCGCGGCAGACTGGGTCGGTTGCTTTGAGTATAAGAGTATCTTCCTCGATATGTGGGGAGTAAAATAAGGCGATCTATACCTGATCAAAGCTTATTACCTCATTCTTCCCGAAGTTGTATTTGGCTTCGGGAAGAAAGTTGTAACAAAGCGTGTCGTAACAGAAAGGTCTGAGAATGAAAACTAATAACTCTATGTTGTCTTTAAAAAATGATCTCAGCGATTATGGTCTCGTATGCAGAAATGTGTCAAAAACATTTGGCAGTACTCAGGTGCTTTTTGATATTGATTTTGAAGTGAAAAAGGGCGAGGTGTTTGCGCTGCTCGGAAGTAATGGCGCAGGGAAATCCACTCTGGTAAAAATACTATCCGGAGTATATGAGCCTGATGAGGGTACGCAGATATTCATCGGGGGAAACAGAATATCTCATGTAAAGGATCCGATAGACGCGCGAACGAAGGGCTTCAGAGTTGTTCATCAGGAGGCTCCGCTCATACCATCCATGACGCTGGCTGAGTGCGTCGCAGTCACATGCGGATATCCTCTTGCAAAGATCGGTGTTATTCAATGGAAGCAATTATATAAGAACGTTCAGGCATTATTCGACAGATTAAAGATGGATCTTGATCCATACGCGTTGGCGGGAGCGCTTTCCGCGGCGGACAGAGCACTGTTCAGTCTGGCTATTGCTCTGGCTGACAGCACATCAAACGGGAACAGGGTCCTGATCATTGACGAGATCACCGCATCTCTTCAACAAACCGATACGGATCTGGTCATGAGCACCGTAAAACACATTGCAGAGAACGGCGAGAGTGTTATAATGATCACTCATAAGCTCAACGAGGTTATCGAATATGCCGACAGAATGGCTATACTGTGCAACGGTAAAAAAACCTACGAGGGTCCTGCTAAAGAAAGCACTGTGGATTTCATTATAGATGAAATGCTGAGATGTGATGACGATAAAGAAAAACAACAGTCGGATAGCTTAAATACAAGCAATGAAGCCTTATGGAAGCCGTGGAATGTGAGAAGCGGCTTAAAAAGGAACCGGGATACTGTTGAGAATATACTTGAGGTCCGGAATTTGGAAGGCCGGTTGTTAAGAGATATAAGCATTTCCCTCAGGAAGAACGAAATATTAGGCATTGCCGGCTTGATGGACAGCGGCGTCAGAGAAATCCCCAGAATACTGATGGGACTTCAGCAACGCTCGGCAGGAGATGTACTGCTGTGCGGCAGGCCGCTGCCGATCGTTTATTCTCCGACCAAGGCAGTTAGGGACGGCATATCCTTAGTTCCCGGAGACAGAAGAAACGAAGGAGGCGTCCTGCAGTACGACCTTAGGGAGAACATTACGCTTCCCTTTGCAAAAGAGTATTGGGGCAAGAAGAAGACGGAGATCGAAGCCGCTAAGCATGCTATTGACTATTTCGGGGTCGTACCAAACGATCACGAGAAGCTGTTTTCAAAGCTGAGCGGAGGCAACCAGCAAAAGGTCGTTGTTGCAAAATGGATGATGACGAATCCTGAGGTCATCATTTTTGAGGATCCGACCGTCGGAGTCGATATGGGCGCGAGAAGAAAGATATACGAGTCGATCAGGGACGCCGCAGCTAACGGCATCGGGATCATAGTCGTTTCCTCGGACTTTGATGAAATGGAGAACATATGCTCCCGTGTGGTCGTTGTTAAGGAAGGCCGTGTCAATAAGGTGCTTGAGGGTGGCTCCGTGGATCGTGCAACGATCATGAAGCTGTGTTATTCGGATGAAAACAGTAAAACAGATAATGATAAGGAGACCAAATATGACAACGCTATCAAAGCCTAAGAAAACCGGGTTTCGGGAAACCCGCCTGGGAAAGATCTTTTCGAATTACAGTACGATATTTGTGCTTATACTGCTTGTGATAATTTTCTCTCTCGGAACGCAGGGAAAATTCATGACAGCAAGCAATTTGAGAACAATACTCGCCAATCAATCGGTATTGGCGACTATCGCTTTTGCTGTTATGTTCCCGCTGATACTCGGCGAGTTCGACCTGTCCCTGGGCTATATACTTGGCCTTGTGACCTGCGTTGGAGGCTGGTGCGGCGAGGTGGGGATGCCTACGCTTCCCACGATAGTGTTTATGCTTTTAACAGGCGTCGTGTTCGGACTGATAAATGCCCTGCTTGTAGTTAAATGCAAGATAAGCTCGTTTATCGCCACTCTGGGTACCGGTATCATAATCGGTGGCCTGAGCGAGGGACTCAGCGGAGGCCAGACGATGTTCCGCGGTATTTCTCAGTTTTTGATCGGGATCGGACAGAGCAAAGCGCTTTGGATATCGATACCGGTCCTTATAAATGTTGTTATTGCGATAGTATTGTTTTATGTGCTTAAGTATACGCCCTTCGGCAGGAAACTCTACGCTGTGGGTGGAAATGCAACCGTAGCGCATATGGCAGGCATCAATACCAACAGGATCAGGATAATCGCTTTTATCATTGCCGGCTTGCTCGCGGCCATAGGCGGTATTTTCCAGACAGGTATTACCGGCTCCGGACATCCGACCTTCGGTCAGTCACTGCTTATGCCGGGATACGCTGCGGCATTTCTCGGTGCGGTGAGCTTTAC
>CAYVOZ010000034.1:0-11097 GCA_964453325.1 uncultured Christensenellaceae bacterium
AACGCTGATGCGGACGGCCCTCATGTATTTAGGCGGAGACAAGGCTTTTTGCGCGCTGCTTAGGAACGACCCGTCCATATTCCCGATGTTTCCGACGGTAGATCCGTATGAGGAGATAAACGGCGAATCGGTGTCCATGATCGCACGCGTGCTCGATGAGGGGGTATCAGGCGGGGACTTTCGGCCTATGGATACGCGGGCGACGGCGGACGTGATATTCTCCATGTATAAGAGCTTCATAATCCACGCGTATGTACAGGGTGAGCCGGAGTATCTGGAGCAGCATATGGAGACTACGATAGACCTGATCTTAAACGGGATATATTCGAAATGAGCGTCGCGGTTGCGGCGTTTGGCACATCAATAAACAAATATGAAACGCGAAAGGAGACTAACAATGGCTGTCTGTTATCTGTCCGCCGAGTGGCGCGACGAGGTCGAGCGTCGTCTTAAGGAGGAGCTTACGCCCGACAAGATGCACAATCTGACCTCTTCCATGAACAATAAGTACAAAAACTGCCCCGGAGGCGGAGACAAGTTTTTCTTCGTCGGCTTTAAGGACGGAGCGATAGACTCCGTGCAGACGGGCGACGGCGAGGGCCCCGAGGCGGAGTTTGTCATCAGCGGCGATTACGACGTCTTCTCAAAGATAAGCCGCGCAGAGCTCGGCTCGCAGAAGGCCCTTATGGGCGGTCAACTCAAGCTCAAGGGCAACATGGTAAAGGCGCTAAAGCTGGCGTCGCTGTGCGACAGGCTGAATAAAGTCATAGCGACCATCCCGACAGAATTTTAACAGGAGGAGACCAACATGCTGCTCGATAAAAACGACCCGTATTATATCGATTTCCCCGGACGGATAAAGGCCATACAAAAGGGTATGGCAAAGGAGAATATAGACGTATATCTCGGCTCGCGCCTGCGCACGATGAGCTGGACGACGGACGCGTTCTTCCCGTGGCGCAGCTTTATAGTCATTCCCGCGGAGGGCATGCCGACGGCCTTTACCTTTGTTATCGACGCCGCGCGCGCGATGGACGACAGCTGGCTCGACGAGGATCACGTTATGGGCTTTGCGCCCATGGGCGGGCAGGATCAGATCGCGCTTATCGCCGATATGATAAACGACCTTATACCGAACGGCGGACGCGTCGGAGTGGAATCCGGCATGTCGAACTATACGCCCGAGGGCTTTTTAACGCACTATGAATATCAGCGCTTCGAGGACGCTCTGCCGAACTGCACGCTGGTAAACGCGCATCATATCATAGACGATCTGGCGATAATCAAAGACGTAGGTACTATAAACCGCTTCCGCAAGGCGTCGGAGATAGTCGACGCGGGACACGCGGCCGTATACGAGGCGATACAGAACGGCGGATGGAAGGGAATGACGGAGAGCGATATAGCGGGGCTTGCCGCATATGCTATGCGCAAGGCGGGTTCGGTATGGGAGTGGTCCTTCACCGGCGGAAACGAGATCGCGGCGGGCTACCGTACGGGACTCGCCGGAGGCGCCTGCACGCCCGCGTCGCTCAAAAAGATAGAGGCGGGGGAGCCGCTGATGGTGGATATACACGCGCTGTTTAAGCTCGCCTGCGGCGATCACAGCCATAACTATCTCATCGGGCCTGCGACCGAGCGTCAAAAATGGCACGCGAGAAACTTTGTGGATATCGTAGACCTTACGCTTAAGACCTATAAGGCCGGCGTGACGCCGTCGGGACTGGCTGATGAGATGATGCGCTTTGCCGAGGACCGCGGCTTCTCCGACTTTATGGTGCCGGGCTTTGAGCACGGCATAGGAATGCTCGGAGACGAGTGGCGCATAGGCAAAAACGACGGTCCGTTCCCGTACTGGACTAATCCGGATCACGTTTACGAGGAGAACGAGGTGCTCATATGCGCCATACAGTACGCCTGCCCGGAGGAGGACATCGGCTTCCGCTACGAGAACCCGATACTGATAAAGAAGGGCTGCTGTGAATACATGAGCAAATACCCGCTCGCGATAGAGGTAGTGGAATAACTGTCGATCAAAAGCATCGGGACCGGAGCATAACTGCCGGTCCCGGTTTTGCGTTATAAGGACTGTTTGCCGATATCGGCGAAGCGAATGCGGAGTTATTCCTCTCCGACAAGGCCCTTGAGCAGCGACCAAAGCTCCCCGTCGCCGGATAGCTCGTATACTATGCCGTCGTATTCGAGGTTATAGCGGTTGAAGCCAAAGCGGAGCTCGCTTCCGTCCGCCATTATAAAGGCGATATTGTTGTAATTATCCGTGACGTATTCGTTTGATTCCTTTTCCACGCGTATCTGCTTCATAGCCTCGAATATTGCGGCGATATCGCCGGGGTCTGTTATCTCAACTTCTGCCAGATTCCAGCTGTCCATGAAAATGACAGCCTTCACCGGAGGCTCGTCATAGAAGACCTCCGCAAAGGCCGAGATATCCTCGCGCTGTGAGAAGTCGAAAAGCAGCTCGCCGGTCTTGGGCTCGGGGAGCATAGGCTCTTCCTCTATGGTGACGGCCTTTGTGATGCCGAGCGCGATATCTGCGACTCTCTCGCCGTCGTATATCCATCTCGAAACATGGTATTCACGCGTTTCGCCCGACTGCATGGGGTTTTTGTGATAGTCGCAGTAGCACGCCGCGTTTTCTATAATGGTTCCGTCCGCGGCTATAAAATTGCTGTCGCAGGATATGCGCATGAGCGATGTGCCGCTCTTGTTCTCAAAAAGCAGCGCTGCGGTGACAAAGTCCTGCTTACCCTCGTCGCCGGGTTTTATAGTGAGCGCTGTAAGCGTGCACACGACCAAGAGCTCGCCCGCACCGTTCCGGTATTCCGCGGAATGCCCGGTAGGGAAGGGGAGCTCCGTTTCGGCGGGCTTCCCTGCACAGCCGGGGCAAAGGACGAGCGTGACCGCTGTTAGTATTAAAAGCATTCTCATGGCTTTCTTCATATATGCACCTCTGAGATCAAAAATATGCTCAAATATTTTGTCGGTAAAAACGTCAGACTGACGGGCTCAAAGCTGTCGGGTTTCGTATTGAATACGCCGTCCGCATCAGTGTACCACATATTATTGATTCTGTGCAGTGAGTTATTTTTTATCTCATATAGGCGCATATTTACAATACTCAATTATAGTATCTTTTACTTGGTTACGTGGGAAGGACTTGTTCCTCCGGAGACGGGGCGTGCCCGCTGTATCCGCCACAGGCGGCGCGGTCACGCCTTTCAAGTTCTTCTGATCTGCATTCATAAAAAAAACACCGCCTTTTAGGCGGTATCTTTTTTATGGTTGCGGGGGAAGGACTTGAACCTACGACCTCCGGGTTATGAGCCCGACGAGCTACCAACTGCTCTACCCCGCGTCATCGCGAACAATGACTATTCTATTATACGGTCGGAAAAATGTCAAGGACTAATTTTGGAATTTTTTGACAGGTCGGATAACAGGGCGTGGATGACTTCGGTATAAAGACGGAGCGGAGCGTTTTTTTACGATGCGGATCGACGGCAGAAAATGAAATGGCGAAGCTTTGTGCCGTAAGAAAAAAATGCTTATTTTTTCGGGAATATAGAGCGCCTCTGTATGGAAAGCTTTTTATCTGTAGGATGCTTTATTGGGAGGCTTTTTTTCTTGAAAAAAACTAAAAAATGGATGCTCGCCGGAGCTTCCGCGGCGACGGCAGCGGCGATCTCTATAGCGATATTCTCCGGCGGCGGCGCGGTCGAGGTGGAGGCGGCGGAGGTCGGACGCAGGGACATGGAACTTACACTTGAAATATCGGGAGAGCTCGAGCCGTCGGATATAAGAGCTGTAGTCAGCGAATACGGCGGAAGGATAAGCACGGTATTAAAGGAGAACGGCGACAGCGTACGGGCGGGGGAGAGCATAGCGGTAATGGAGGCCGCCGGGACAGAGGCATTTGCTGCCGCTTCGGCCGGGATATCATACGAGGATGCATATAAAACGGCGATCGCTGCCGCGCAGGCGTCGGGCTGCGAGCTATATTCGTATAATGCTTCTTTTGAGAACAGGGCTCTTGAGACCTCTGCGGAGGGCGGCGACTCTAAGAGTATAACGACAGCCGTGAGCGGTAAGCTCCTTAGCGTCGACGCGGTCGAGGGGGGATATATAAGCGCCGGCGCGCCGATCGCGACGGTGGGCAACACGGACAGATGTATTGTGAGGGCGAGGCTCAACGAGGACGATATAGGGCTCGTTTCTGTGGGCATGCCTGTCCTTTGCAGCATAGAGGGAGGCGAAAGCTTCGACGGAAGAATAGAATCTGTCGGCAGTACGGCGGCGTTCTACGATACGCTCAATAAGCAGGTGGATATCGTAATAGAACCTGATGAAGCCGTCTCGGATATCATAGGCCGCAGCGTGAGAGTAAGCCTGGTGACGGATTCGGAGCAGGACGCGCTTTGCATACCCTGCGACTGCGTTACGGATAAGGACGAGGTATTTGTCATAGCCGAGGACGGTATTTTAGAGAAGCGTGCGGTCATAACAGGTCTTACGGACGGCGTGACTTGCACGGTAATAAGCGGCCTTTCCGAGGACGAGCGCATCGTGCTGCTGCCATCTGCTGCGCTTACTGACGGAACGGAGGTAAAGGTCAAGCAATGATACGCATGCGCGGCGTTACCAGAATATACGGCGGAGGTGCGAGCGTGCGCGCGCTCGACGGCGTCAGCCTCAATGTGGAGAAGGGCGGCTTCACCGCGGTCATGGGGCCGTCGGGCAGCGGAAAATCCACACTTATGAACATACTTGGCTGCATGGACAGCGCAGCCACGGGCGAATATATGCTTGCGGATAAAAATGTATTTCTTATGCGCGCCGACGAGCTTTGCGCGATAAGAAACAAGCTCATAGGGTTTGTGTTCCAGAGCTTTCATCTGCTGCCGAGATACACAGCCGCGGAAAACGTGGAGCTGCCCATGCTTTATGCGGGGGTACCCGCGCGGGCGCGAAAAAAGCGTGCGGCGGAGCTGCTTTCAATGGTCGGACTCACGGGCAGAGAGTCGCACTCTCCGTCTCAGCTTTCCGGCGGGCAGTGTCAGCGCGTTGCGATAGCGCGCGCGCTCGCAAACGATCCCGGTCTCATACTTGCCGACGAGCCGACGGGCAACCTCGATACGCGCACGGGCGGGGAGATAATGCGCATGCTCGCGGAGCTCAACAGAAGCGGACGCACGGTAGTGCTTATAACGCATTCGGACGAGACGGCGGCATATGCGAAAAATGTAGTTCTTCTGAGAGACGGCAGGATATATGGGAGTGATTGAGCGCATAAAGGCGGCCGCAAAGCAGTCCGCAAAGCATCCGGTGCGCAGCCTTTTAACGGTGCTGGGAATAGTTATAGGGATCGCCGTCATGACGGCGGTACTGTCCGTCGGCGAGGCGGCGCAGGAGCGCGTAAAGACCGAGCTTATAAAGTTCGGCATAAACAGGATACTGATATATCCCGACGAATTCTCGAAGCTCGATCGCGGAAACATAGAACGCATTAGGTCGGACGTCAGAGGCGTCAGCCGCGTCACAGGGCAGGCATTCTGGCGCGGACGGGTAAAGGGAGATAAGGGCAGCGTATCGGCACAGGTCACAGGCACGATGCAGGGGCTCGAAGCAGCGGACAATAAGGTGATAATGGAAGGCAGGTTTATTACCGAAAGGGACGATACTTATGCGCGCAGAGTCGCGGTGCTGAGCGAGAGCTGTGCTGAGGAGCTCTTTGGCGGAGAGGCCGTGGGGCAAAGGCTGAGCATACGCGGACTCGATTTCGAGATTGTGGGGGTAGAGGCGGATACAAAAAAGCTGTATAAGGCCGTGGTGAACCATCAGATATTTATACCCGCTTCCGCTTTCGAGGACGTATTCGGAGGCGGCTTTGACGAGATATCCTTTGTTATGGACGGCGAAGGGGATATGAGCGGCACCGTGGAGAGGGCCACTGAGTCCATATACGAGACCTATGACGGTACGCTTAGCGTTATAGACATGTCGGAGCAGATGAAGTACGCGGACGATATATTAGGCATAATACGCCTTGTGCTAGGCGCGATAGCCGTAATGTCGCTCATAGTGGGCGGCATAGGCATAATGAACATCATGCTCGTGACGGTCAGCGAACGAAAGAGGGAGATAGGCCTAAAAAAGGCGCTCGGCGCGAAAAACTCAGATATATTGAAGCAGTTTTTGACGGAAGCGGTGCTGTACGCCGCGGCGGGAGCAGTCGTCGGCGCCGCGCTCGGCACGGCAGGAACGCTGGCGGCAGAAAAAATGATAGGTCTCGCCGAGGCGGTCTCGCCGGTCTCTCTCGCGGCAGCGGCGGGCTTCTCCGCCGTGATCGGGGTCGGCGCGGGGCTTCTGCCCGCTGTGCGCGCCGCACGGCTCGATCCCGTGGAAGCGCTCCGGGATTAGACCATCTTGCTCATTTCGCGGTACAGCCGGGATATTATGCGTTTCTCGAGACGCGATATATAGCTTTGGCTGATGCCTAAGACCTCGGCGACCTGCTTTTGAGTGAGCTCCTTTTCGCCGAACAGTCCGAAGCGCATATTGATTATCCTGCGCTCACGCGGCGGGAGCTTTTTGACAGCAGCCTCTATGAGCATATGATCGACGTCGCCCTCAAGCTCCCGGAAAACGACGTCGCTGTCCGTGCCGAGTATATCCGAGAGCAGTAGCTCATTCCCGTCCCAATCGACGTTTAAGGGCTCGTCAAGGGATATCTCCGTGCGAGTTCGCTGAAAGCGGCGCAGATACATGAGTATCTCGTTCTCAATGCAGCGGCTGGCATATGTCGCGAGCTTTATGTTTTTTCGCGCGTCAAATGTGTTGACCGCTTTTATGAGCCCTATCGTGCCTATGGAGACGAGATCCTCGAGATTTATCCCGGTGTTCTCGAACTTGCGCGCGATATACACCACAAGGCGCACGTTTCGCTCGATCAGCTCGCGGCGGACGGAGTTGTCGCCCTCGCACAGCCGGTCCATAAGCACGGCCTCCTCCGCCTTTGAGAGCGGAGGCGGGAGCGCGTCGCCCGAGTTCACATAGTACGCTCTGCCTCCCGCAAAAAAGCCGAGCAGCCGTCTTAGAAATTCACGGAATCCTTTTCGCATCGTTGTCTTTCCCCCGTTGTCTTAATTGCGCGTATTCCTCTGCCAATGAGCGCAGGGCAGCCGTCGAGAGACACGCCGTCCGAAAGCAGTATATATGCCCTTGCAATATACCTCGTGCCTCCTGCGGTCAGTATAAGCCGGTCGGGCATTATGCCGAAAAGCTCGGCATAACCTCCGGCAGTCTGTATGCGGAAGCGTCTCTGCTTTTTGTGTCCCCGCACATTGAGCGGCATATCGCCGAAGACCGAGCTGTCGGCTATTATTACTCCGCCGCCGGAGCTGTCCCTTATAGCCGCGCCGCTGTCATAGGCGGCGGAGAATACTACCGAGCGGCCGGAGAACACAGCCTCTACGGTGACGCTTTCCGCAGGGCGGAACGTCCGCCGCATAAGGTACTCCGATGCGACGACCGCAGCCGAGCAGCCTATGAGCAGATACCGTATTACCGCCGTTTCTCCGGAGGTCACTGTGCCGAACAGCACGGATGCTGCGTACACGCCTCCGCCGAGCAGCAGCGAAAAGGCCCATAGCCTCACGAGTACGTCAAAAAACAGCCTTAATGAAAAGCCGGTCATTATAACGCACATGACCGCGCTCACGGCCAGTATCACGGGAGGGAACGCGAGTATCGGCAGAGCCGCACAGCCCACGGCATATGCGCCGCCGGCGGCCGCGCCCGCCGCTAAGCGCCAAAAGCGCGTATGTACCGCACTTGACCTTGCCGCGATGCAGAGCAGCAGCATATCCATGATGAAGTTATCGATAAAGACCGCCTCGGCATATATCATGCGGACAGTCTATTATATGCCCGGTGCAAAGCGTGTAGAACTGTGTAGTGTAACGGCAGGAAAGACTGTCGAAGGACGGCGGGGACGATAGACGGACAGACGTAAAAAGGGCTCCTCCGCCGGTATGAACGGTGAGAAGCCTAAGAAAGAAAAGTCAATAGAAAGCTTATTTGAGCTTATACCCGCACTTAGGACAGACCTCCGCAGAGGACGAAATGCCCCCCGAGCCGCATCCGGGACAAACGACCGTCTGCGCCGCGCGGCGTTTCTTTAAGGGCAGCAGTACGCACAGCAGAACTACTACCGGAGCTATGACGAACAGCATAAGGAGTATGAACACTGTGATAAGCAGCGCTACGGATGTGCCGATCACAACAGCGGGCTCGTCGTATATGAGATCCATGGGTACTATGGGCGATCCGGAAGCGGCAAAAGCATAAGCCGGGAGCGCGAGCAAAAACAGTATAACGAGAACAAAGACGAAAACTCTTTTCATATATCCCTCCTGTGTCGGATCATTACCTTGCTGATCTTTATTCTACAGTCAACGCCGCGCTTAGTCAATGCTTCCGCAGACATCGGACAAGAGAGCGAAAAAGCGTACGGATCCATAAATAAAAATATGCAAAAACAGTAGACCCGGAGCCGATATGATGATACAATAACGAACGTGCCGGAAAAACGACACGCGTGTCGGTATTATTTATCATTTATGAAAAGAAAGGACTCATATGAAAACCGAATCACTCAACAAACGATGGAAAGAGATAGTATACGGAGCGTCCGGCTTTGGCCCGAACCTGTTTATGGTGCTGATGATGGCGTATTTTACGGATGCAATGTATCCGGAGTTTTTAAAGGCCGCAAAGGATCAGTGGAGCATAACGGGCTATTCGCTCGTGTTTCCCGCGATATGGGGTGTGCTGTGGACGCTCGGGCGCGTTTTTGACGGTGTGATAGACCTCCCGCTCGCGCATCTGACGGACAACCTCAATACCCGCTGGGGAAAGCGCAGACCGACTATACTCGTCGCGCTCGTCCCCATGATACTGAGCTTTGCTCTCGCGTGGTTCCCGCTCGAATATGTCGAAAACAGCCTTGTCAACACGATATGGATAATAGGCATGTCGCTCATATTCTTTGCGTCGAACACCATGGTGCTGCTCGCATTCCACGGCAGTCTTACTGCGGCGTGCCGTGACGACGCGCAGCGCATGCGCGTATCGTCGTATAAATCCTTCTTTGATACTATAGGCTACTGCCTCGTATACGCGCTCGTGCCGGTGTTCCTGAACATGGGCTATAATATTCGCACGGTCACGATGTGCGGTCTGCCGCTCATGCTGACCATACTCATACCGCTGTTCCTCTTAAAGGAGGGCGGAAAGACCGCGCCGTCCGTAAAGGCAGAAAAGCCCTCGTTCTTTAAGAGCTTTTCCTCGGTCATATGCAACCGCATGTTCATGAAGTGGGTCATACCCCACGCAGTCGCGATGTTCGGCCTGCAGATGTTCCTGGCGGGTCAGAACTCGCTCATATCCGGATGGATGAATCTTGGACCGTCCTGGGCGGCGATAATGAACGCGTGCGCATTCGCCCCGGTGCCGATAATGCTGTTCATACTTTACAGGATAAACAAGCGCTTCGGTACGCGAATAAGCTATCAGACGTCCATGGTCATGTTCATAATAGGCATATCCGCGTTCTTCTTCGGCGGGGAGCAGTTCTGGCCGGAGAGCGAGATGCCGCGCGTGGCTTTCGGCATCATAGGCGGAGTTGCAAGCAGCTTTTCGATAGGCGCGTTCTTCTCGATGCCCTATGTCACCGCGTCCGGCATTGCCGCCGTGGAGATAGAGACCACCGGCAGAGATCAGACGGCTATGTACTTTGCCGTTCAGACACTCATAATCTCGATAGCGTCCGCGATATCCACGGGCGTGGTATACGAGAACCTGAAGCTCATACCCTCGGAGATCAAATTCCTCGGTATATCCGATATAGGACTGGGGCTCGTGCCTGTGATAGTGGGCCTGAGCTGCCTCGCGGCGTTCCTGCTCTGCTTCAATATGCCGCGCAGATTTGACAGGGATACGCTGGCGGGCAGCTTTTCAAAAACGAAGTAAAGCACTCGCCCGAAACAAAACCGAATAGCTTAAAATGTTTATGCGCCGCGTTTCGTATTATATATATAGTACAAATACAAGGCGCATAAGCTGTTTTTTTAGCGCGCGCCCGGTTTTATGAGGAGATATATGATGTATGATAACAACACTCCGTACACTCAGACTCAGCCCGTTCCCGGTAAAAAACGCATACCCGCAAGAGTTCTCGGTATAGTATCTTTTGCATGCGGAATAACGGGACTGGCGACGTTCGTATTCGTGTTTTTGGGACTGTGCTTCAGTATTACGGCTATAATAACCGGCGCAATATCGAGGAGTTTTGCCGATGGAGAGGAGAAGGCGCGAAAGGGCATGATAATGGGCATCATAGGCGCTTCGCTCTCCACCCTGACGATTATCGCCTTTTTCGCGCTTTTAGCCGCGAACATCATCGTCAGGTAAGAGACGTACAAGTTTCAATGTATGCTTTGCCGCGCCGCCGCCTTCTCTTGAACGCGGCGGTTTGTTTTGCTATAATCGTCTTGCGCGTTTCGGCGCGAGGGGGAGGAACAGCTTTTGTTTGAATTTGAGATAGTCGCAAAATGTGCACGCACTGGCGCGCGCGCGGGCATACTGCATACGCCTCACGGCGATATAAAGACGCCCGTATATATGCCTGTCGGCACGCAGGCGACCGTAAAGTCGCTGACGCCGGAGCAGGTGAACGCTACGGGAGCGCAGATACTTCTGTCAAATACATATCATCTTTATCTCCGTCCGGGCGAGGACCTGATAGCGGAGGCGGGTGGGCTGCACCGCTTTATGAACTGGGATAAGCCTATACTCACGGATTCGGGCGGCTTTCAGGTGTTCAGCCTTTCGGATACGCGAAAGCTCACCGAGCAGGGCGCGGAGTTTTGCAGCCACCTTGACGGCTCAAGGCATATGTTTACGCCCGAAAAGTCCGTGTATATACAGGAAAAGCTGGGCTCGGATATAAACATGGCGTTTGACGAGTGCGTGCCATATCCGGCCGACTATAACTATACGGCTCATTCCATGGAGCGC
>CAYVOZ010000034.1:11107-18702 GCA_964453325.1 uncultured Christensenellaceae bacterium
TGGGCAGAGCGCTGCAAGGCCGCAAAGGAGCGTGAGGACACAGCGCTTTTCGGTATCGTGCAGGGCGGTATGTACGCCGACCTGCGAAAAGAGAGCGCAAAATGCATTGACTCGCTCGGTCTGCCGGGAAACGCGATAGGCGGGCTCAGCGTGGGCGAGCCCAAGAGCGTAATGTACGAAATGCTTGAGGAGACCGTTCCGCTTTTAAGCGAAAACAAGCCGAGATATCTTATGGGCGTAGGCTCGCCGGACTGCCTGCTCGAGGGCGTGGAGCGCGGAGTGGATATGTTCGACTGCGTTATGCAGACGCGCATGGCGCGCACGGGCGCGGCCATGACGGCAAACGGCAGAATGATGGTGAGAAACGCGGCCTATGCGCGCGACTTCACGCCCATAGACGCGGGCTGCGACTGCTATACCTGCAAGAGCTATACGCGCGCGTATATACGCCACCTCGTAAAGGCGGAGGAGATGCTCGCCTCGACGCTT
The DNA here is from genome assembly GCA_964453325.1 of uncultured Christensenellaceae bacterium. Lineage (GTDB taxonomy): Bacteria > Bacillota > Clostridia > Christensenellales > Christensenellaceae > JAZRGP01. The sequence continues at coordinate 11,597 of CAYVOZ010000034.1, forward strand.
CTGTCTATACACAATATACGCTTTTCAGTTCGTCTCATGGAGGACGTGCGGCAGGCGATAATAGACGGCTGCTATCCGGAATTTAAACGCGAGTTTATGAGCGGATATGTGATCTGATTGTCATTAAATGTAAAAAAAGCGGGATATGAAAGAATATTTATTGACACGGACGGTTTTTCATTCTAAGATAAATGTTAATATGTTGAAAGTGAGGAACTTATTATATGAATAGCAGCTGGTTCAACTGCGGCGGAGCTAATACCGAAACACAAACGGGAACAACACAACCATCCACTGATGCGGCCGGTGCAACGACTGCCGCACAACCAAGTTGGACGTCGTGGATACTCCCGATAGCTATATTGCTGGTGTTTGTAGTGCTCATTATCGTACCCCAGAAGCGCAGAGACAAGAAGGTCAAGGACATGCTCTCCGGCGTTAAGGAAGGCGACAAGATCAGAACTATCGGCGGCATATACGGTACTGTCGTGCAGGTCAAGGAAGACCTCATAACGATCGAGAGCGGCCCGGACAAGACCAAGATCGTGTTCGCAAAGGGTGCTATCTCCACGATAGAGTCCGCGGATGTGGAAGCTGACGACGTCAGCATCAAAAAGTAAGCAATAAAAATACGGAGCCTGCTGCATTGATAATGCGGGGCTCCGTTTTTTTATTGCGTCGGGCTGCGCTTATTCTCCCTTATATAGCTGCGTCTCGCCCTCGGAGCAACGCGGATAAAGCTTTAAAAGCCCGTCGTTTTCCTGCACGTCGGCAATGCCCGCCATTCTTATCATAATGCCTCGTACGCGCTCGGAGAGCTCTTTTACGGATTCGTCCGGAGATAGCGAGTCGTCGGGATACTGTGGCTCTCCTATGCGCAGGTTGACGTTAAAGGCAGATACGTGCCGGCGCGCGTTGACATATATCCGCAGATTGTGCTAATATTCTTCTTGCGGCGGTTTTTATGCAATACTGCATAAAACCGTGCACCGATTTGATCATATATAAAGGAATGCCGTAATGAAGAAGCTCAGTGTGAATACCTCGCATCCTTATGAGGTTTTGGTCGGAGAGGACCTGCTCAAGGACGCAGGCGTTTATATCAGCGAGGTGCACAAGGCGTGCACGGCTGTCGTGATAACGGACGACGTTGTGGACAGGCTCTATGCGGGCATACTCGGGAGATCTCTCGAGCGCGCCGGTTTTTTTGTGCGAAAGTTTATTTTCCGCAGCGGGGAGCACTCCAAGAATATATCGACCTATACCGAAATACTGAAGTTTCTCGCCGATAACAGGATAACGCGCGGAGATATGCTCGTTGCTCTGGGCGGCGGAGTCGTAGGGGATCTGACGGGCTTTGTGGCGGCGACGTATTTAAGAGGCATATCCTTTGTGCAGATACCCACCACGCTGCTCTCGGCTATAGACTCGTCCGTGGGCGGAAAGACCGGGCTGGACCTCGACGCGGGGAAGAACTTAGTCGGCGTTTTCTGCCAGCCGGACCTCGTCATATGCGAGACCTCCATCTTGCGCGAGCTGCCGAGCGGAATATTCTCGGACGGCGCGGCGGAGGTCATAAAATACGGCGTTATAAGCGACGAGGAGATATTCACTCTCGCGGAGAGCGGCAGTCTGCATGACAACCTGCCCGGCGTGGTATACGATTGCCTGAAAATAAAGCGCAGTATCGTGGAGCAGGACGAGTTCGACGTCGGCGCTCGCGCGATACTGAATTTCGGACATACGATAGGCCATGCTATAGAGGCGGGTACGGATTATGCGGTATCTCACGGCAGAGCCGTTGCGGCGGGCATGTATATGATGGCGAAGGCCGCGCGCATGAACGGCTTTTGCTCGGAGGACGTGGAGCAGCGCATAGCCTTTGCGTTACGGGTATACGGCCTGTCTACGGATTATGGCGTGGACGCGAGAGAGCTCAAGAACTATATGCTCAGCGATAAGAAACGCAGCGGCGAGCTAATAACGATAGTGCTGCCGGAGAGCATCGGACGCTGCGTTTTAAAGGATTTTTCAATAGAGGACTTTCTTGCCTTTCTAAAAAAAGGCGGTATATAAAACCTTCGGCGTCTGATTTTCGGCGACGGGATACGGCCCGCGGACGGTCGGGAACGGAGAGAGCCTTATGATTTGCGGACTTGTGGGCGAAAACGTACAAAACAGCTTTTCCCAGACGCTGCACAGCATGCTGGGGGATTACGATTACGAGCTTTTCAGCGTGCCTCCCGCGCGCTTTGAGAGCTTTCTTATGCTGAAGGGCTTTGACGCTCTGAATATCACGATACCGTATAAGGAGACCGTCTTAAAATACTGCTCGAAGCTGTCACAGAACGCGCAGGCTATTGGCAGCGTAAACACCGTCGTAAAGGAAGAGGACGGCTCTCTTACCGGTTATAACACGGACATTAACGGCTTTATTTATGAGATCGAAAGCTCGGGCATATCCGTAGAGGGCAAAAACGTGCTCATACTCGGCTCCGGAGGAACGTCAAAGACTGCCACCGAGGCTTGCAGAAGGCTCGGAGCGAGGACTATAGACATCGTTTCCCGCAGCGGAGAGCTCAATTATTCTAATGTTTATGACCGCACCGACGCCAGTATAATAGTTAACACGACTCCCGTAGGTATGTTTTTCGATATAGACGGCTGCCCTGTGGATATAACGCGCTTCCCCGCGCTCGAGGGCGTGCTCGATGCGATATACTCGCCTCTGTGCTCGCGGCTCGTTTATAACGCGAGGGAGCTCGGCATACCGGCCGTGGGAGGGCTCAGCATGCTCGTGGCGCAGGCATATGCCAGCGCGGAGTTCTTCGGAGGCAGGAGCGTTTCGGAGGAGGCGGTCAGCTCAGTTATGCACGATCTTTCAAACATGTACGGAAATATCGTGCTTACGGGAATGCCCGGCTGCGGAAAGACCTCCGTAGGCATGCGCGTCGCGCTGATACTTAACAGAAGCTTTGCGGATGTGGATGATATAATCGCAAAAGAGCAGGGAATGCCGGCCGCCGAGGTGCTTAAAAAAATAGGCGAGAAGGGATTCAGAAAGCTCGAGGGCGATGTTATACTGCGGCACGCTCCTGACAGGAGCATGGTCATCGCCACGGGAGGAGGGACCGTGCTGTCCGAGGATAATATGCGCAGGCTCAAGGCCAACGGACGAGTGGTCTTTCTCGAAAGAGAGCTGGAAAGCCTTCCGACCGAGGGACGCCCGATCTCACAGGCAAGGGGAGTCGAAGCGCTGTATAACGAGAGGCTCCCGCTTTATAAGAAATATGCCGATATAACAGTTAATAACAATTCGGATATCAACCACGTCGCAAAAGAGGTCATAAAGAGGATATTCGACTGAAGCCTTTTGGCGGGAGAAGAGCAAGGTGTGCAGCGTCGTTATTTCATGCAGTACGCATATTGCTAAGTACCGTGAAAAACCGGATAAACCACACCATGCCGCGGACGATACCGCGGCATATTGCTTTTTTACGTACAAAAGCTTAAAATGCATGGGTAGGTATTTTGCCAAGGAGGTGCCGCCTTACGGAGCGCACAAGGAACTCGCTTAAGAATATCGCGTTCGGGCTGACCGGACAGATACTGAATATCGTAATGAGCTTTATTGCGAGGACTGTCCTCGTAAACACGCTCGGAGACCTTTACTCCGGCATAGCGGGCAACTTTACGAACATACTTATGGTCTTTTCGCTCGCCGATCTCGGAGTCGGTACCGCGATAATATACGCGCTGTATAAGCCCATAGCCTTAAAGGACGAGTCTAAGATACAGGCGCTCATGAAGCTCTACGCCAAGGCGTACAGGATAATAGGCTTCGTTATAATTGCGCTCGGTCTGGCGATGACGCCGTTTATTCAGTATTTCATGAAGTCCGACGAGGTTATACCGAATCTGCGGCTCATATTTATGATGTATGTCATAAATACGGCCTCCTCGTACTTTCTTGCGTATAAGGGTACGCTCATAACCGCAAATCAGAAGAACTACATAGTGACGAACGTGGTATACGCCACGTCCGTTGTAAGCTACGGCATACAGATAGTCATACTTCTCACGACGAAGAATTATCTGCTGTCGCTCGGCGTGCAGGTGGTCACGAACATATCTCAGAACGTGATAACCATGCTCATAGCCAACAAAATGTATCCGTATATAAAGGGCAGAAACAACTCGCAGTTAAAGGTGAGGGAGAAGAGAAGGATATTCCGCAACGTGTTCTCCATGATGAACTACCGCATAGGGCAGGTAGTGCTGAACGGAACGGACAGCATAGTCATATCCTCTATGATAGGCGTCGTGGAGACGGGCATTTATTCTAACTACAATCTGCTGCTCACGACCGTCAAGAACCTTTTACAGCAGGTTTTTCACGCCATAACCGCAAGCGTGGGGAACCTTAACGCGCTCGAGACGGAGGAGAAGAAATACGACGCGTTCAGAATGATATTCTTCGGGAACTTTTGGATGTTCGGCTTTGCCGCGGTCTGCTTTTACTCTCTCATAGACCCGTTTGTCTTGAGCTGGCTCGGAAAGACCCGCGTTGTGGAGCCGTGGGTGAGCACGCTGCTCGTGCTTAACTTCTATCTGCTCGGCATGAGAAATACTATTATAACGTTCCGAGATACCATGGGCATATTCCGGCAGGGACGCTTTGTGCCGCTCATGGGCGCGGCGCTCAATATCGCCATATCCGTTGCGCTCGCTCCCTCTATGGGCATGCTCGGCGTCTTTATAGGCACGACCGCGTCAATAATGCTGACTATGTTTTGGCTCGAGCCGCTCGTTTTGTATAAGCACGGCTTTAAGCGCAGCCCGCTCGAGTATTTCCTTAAATACATACTGTATCTCATAGTGACGGCGGCGGTGGCCTTCGGCGTAAAATATGTCTCGGATCTGCTGGTGCCCGGTGGCGGCATAGGCTGGTTCGCGGTGAGGATGGTCATAGCGGCTGTGACGCCGAATGTTGTTTTCTTTATACTGTTTTTCCGCACGCGCGAGTTTCGGATGCTTAAGAGCGCCGTGCTTAGCGTGCTGAGCCGCAAGCTTAGAAGGAGGAGAGCGCATTGATATGCTTCGGTCCGTCCGGAAATTCACTGGCCTTTTACGACGAGGGCTATAAGCACACCTACGAGGCAATGAAGTGGGTGCACGACATGGGGCTTAACGCGTATGAGTACTCCTTCGGCAGGGGAGTGCGGATAGGCGCGGACGCCGCGGGAAAGATCGCGGAGGAGGCGCAGAAGTACGGCGTGGCGCTGAGCGTACACGCGCCTTATTTTATCAATTTAGCGTCCGACGACGAGGAAAAATTCCAAAAGAACATAACGTACTTTACGGACTCCGCGAATGCGGCGAAGCTTTTGCGGGCGAAACGCGTGGTCTTTCACCCGGGCTCCTGCGCAAAGATAGACAGAGCTCTCGCGTTTGAATGGACAAAAAAGAACCTTGCGCGAATGATGAAGGAGCTCGACGCGGCGGGCTGCGGCGACTTTACATATTGCCCGGAGACTATGGGCAAGCTCAATCAGATAGGCAGTCTTGAAGAGGTGATAGAGCTTTGCCGGATAGACGAGCGGCTGCTTCCGACGGTGGATTTCGGGCATCTGCATACGCGCGGCATAGGCGCGCTCAACACGCCGGAGGACTTTGACGCGGTGCTGCGCGCTCTTATCGACGGTCTGGGCTTTGAGAGAGCAAAGCACTTTCATGTGCATTTTTCCAAGATAGAGTATACGAAGATGGGCGAGAAGATGCATAAGACCTTTGACGACGAGGGCTTCGGGCCGGACTTCTCATTGCTTGCGCCGCTCATAAAAAAATACGGTCTTGAGCCCGTCGTGATCTGCGAGAGCAACGGCACTATGGCAAAGGACGCAAAAACCATGAGGGAGATGTATTTAAACGCATGAAGAAGCTTGACGACATGAGAAAAACAATGGGCGTTGACGCAGCGCTCATAACGAACGAGCTCGATGTTTCCTGGCTGACCGGCTTTACGGGCGACAGCTCGCAGGCGCTCGTGCTTGCGGATGCGGCGTATTTTCTGACGGACTTTCGGTATACCGAACAGGCGAATAAGCAGGCAGGGGAGTTTTTCACGGTAATAGAGACGGCTCCGCAGGACAGGCTTAAAAAGACGGACGAGCTTTTGCGCTCTCACGGAGCGAAAAGCGTCGGCCTACGTTTTACGGGCGTCACGCTTTCGGACATGGAGGACTACAGGGCGGCTATAAAGGCGGAATTTTCAGACATTTCGGACGTGCTCGTAAAGCTGCGCATGATAAAGGATGAGACTGAGATAGAGCATATGAGAGAGGGAGCGCGCATAACCGAAGCGGCGTTTAGGCGTATGTTGTCTATAATAAAGGCGGGCGTCAGTGAGCGTGAGCTTTATTCAGAGATGGTATTCTTCTTCCATAAGAACGGCGCGGAGCCTTCCTTTACGCCTATAATAGCGAGCGGAGAGAACTCCTCGATGCCTCACGCGGGCGTTACGGACAGGCTTCTTAAGGCGGGAGATTTCCTCACGATGGATTTCGGGGTGAAATATAAGGGTGTTTGTACTGATTTTACGCGTACTGTTGCGCTTTTCGGGGTAGACGGGCGCGAAAAAAAGATATATAATATCGTCAAGTGTGCACAGCAGGCGGGACTTGACGCTTTAAGACCCGGCATGGGATGCAGAAAGGCGGACGCCGCCGCAAGGGATATCATCGTTTCGGCGGGCTACGGAGAGCAATACGGACACGGCACCGGACACGGAGTGGGCGCGGAGATACACGAGGCTCCGAGGCTTTCACCGGCGGCTGCGGATATTCCGCTCGAGGCGGGTATGGTCGTCACCGTCGAGCCGGGCATATACATTGCGGGCAGCATGGGCGTGCGCATAGAAGACATGGCAGTTATCACGCAGGACGGATATGAGAATTTTTATACTGCGGATAAGGAATTGATAATTATTTAAGTCGGAGGTTTTTATGGTATCAGCTGGTGAATTCAGAAACGGCATGACTATCGAGATAGACGGTCAGGTCTGGGTCGTGGTGAGCTTTCAGCACGTCAAGCCCGGCAAGGGCGCG
>CAYVOZ010000035.1:0-6629 GCA_964453325.1 uncultured Christensenellaceae bacterium
GGGATACATAAAGGACGGCGATCCTCAGATCGTCGCCGGTATGCTGAGAACGGATGCCTTTGCCGCGGATAAGGAGCTAATGCTGTCGGATACCCTCGATACAGACGCTTTGGCGGTGGCAGGACTCATAGAACATGATTATACGAAAAATCCGGAAAACAAAACCATCGCTGTAATGACGGGCTTTCAGGTGTCAATGGAATACGTTGCGGAGCATTTTCCAGAGCATAACGTTGTCATACTCGATACTCTTGAGGAGTGCCTTGACGCCGTCGTGAGCGGCCGCGCCGATGCTGCCGTACACCTCGAAAGCTGCATCAAGCACCTGCTGCAGAATCCTCACTACGACGAGCTGGACTGCAATACGACCTTCACAAATGACGTGGAAATATGCATCGTTGCCAATGCCGACGGCAACGGCGAGCTTATAAGCGTCATCAATAAAGGGCTGGCAATGATATCCGATAAAGAGCATAAGGATATCATAATCAATTTCACAACGATGAACCCGTACCACATGTCACTGAACGACGTCATATACAAATACCGGACGCCCCTCGTTATTATCGGCGTAATGCTCACCGCAGTGATCGCGGCGCTTGTCTTTGTTATCGTTATAAGACGCAGAGCCGAGAAGAAAACGCAGGAGGCGCTCCGCATCTCGGAATCGGCAAACACTAAAATGAATGAAGCGCTGAAAATCGCGGAGCAGGCCAGCGCGGCAAAGGGCAACTTCATGTCCCGCATGAGCCATGAGATCCGCACCCCGCTCAACGCTGTGATAGGCTACAATCTGGTCGCGCGAAACGAGCTCGCCGACGCGAAGAACGACGTCGAGCGGCGCGGCGCAGAGATGAAGGTCATGGACTGCCTCACAAAGAGCGACATAGCTTCCAGACATCTTCTTTCTGTCATTAACGACGTGCTTGATATGTCGGCTATCGAAAGCGGCATAATAAAGCTCGAGAAGACCCGTTTTGATTTTAAGGGACTCATCACTTCGCTTACGACGGTGTTTTATTCTCAGGCAAAGGCAAAGGGCATAACGCTGGACGTTGTGATCGACACACTCTCCGATGAGTGGTTTATAGGGGATCAGATGCGGACGAATCAGATACTGACCAATCTGCTGTCCAATGCCATAAAGTTCACGTCCGAGGGCGGCTCGGTCAGGCTGTCTATCGACCAGCTTAATGGTGTTGCCGGAAAGGAACACCTGCGTTTTGAGGTCTCGGATACCGGTATAGGAATGACTGCCGAATATATTACTCATATATGGACGCCCTTTGAGCAGGCGGATTCTTCAATTTCCAGACGCTTTGGAGGCTCCGGACTCGGACTATCCATCACCAAAAATCTGGTGGACCTCATGGGAGGCACGATCGCTGTCGAGAGCAGGCCGGGTGTGGGCTCGAGGTTTACCGTCGAGCTGGACTATGAGAAGGCGGAAAAGCCCGAGGAGCCCAAGCCGTACGATTTTAACGATATCAATGCTCTCGTGGTGGATGACGACAGCAGCACCTGCGACTATGTTCGCTTGCTGTTCAACCGCTGCGGAGCGCGGTGTGTTACCGTGACCTCGGGGCATGACGCAGTCCGTGCAGTGGAACAAACGGCAAAGGACGGTGACGCTTTCTCGGTTTGTATTGTGGATTGGCAAATGCCGGATATGGATGGCATCACGACGATCCGAAGGATACGGGATATCGTTGGCGATAAACTGCCGATAATTGTGCTGACCGCTTACGATTATTCCGAAATAGTGGATAAGGCGGCGGAAAACGGAATATCCCGATTCATCTCCAAGCCGTTGTTTCAATCCTCCCTGTTTGACCTGCTTGCCGATATCAGCGGATCACGGCGGTCAAAAGAGCTCGAACACAATGCAAGCTACGACTTTGAAGGCGCCCGGGTCATTCTCGCCGAGGACAACACTATGAACATGGAGATCGCAAAGAGGATAATGGAATCCGCCGGATTGACCGTCGACAGCGCATGGAACGGCAAGGAGGCATGCGAGTTATTTGAAAAGTCCGCCCCCGGGACTTATCTTGCCATTCTTATGGACATACACATGCCTATAATGAACGGATACGAGGCTACAAAAGCGATACGCAGCTCCCGCCACGCTGAGGCAGGAACGATCCCCGTTATTGCCATGACAGCGGACGCCTTTGTTGAGGACGTGGCGGAAGCTCAGGAGGCGGGAATGAACGACCATATTTCTAAGCCGATAGATGTTCCTGTTATGTTCAAGATACTCGACAAGTATCGGAGCAGAAGGTGATACGAAGGGTCGCGCGGAGCCGAATTATTCAATAGCCGCAGCATGTTATGCACTTTTTATCGGTTGCCATGGAGTGAAAGGCCGTGCGTTCAAATTCTTCCGTACTTACATAAAAATGTCGCTCAAAGTGCTTTGATCCCTTTTAAATTTTGTCATAAGCTCTGTTCTGTTTGCGCAGCCCGTTTTTCGCAGTATATTTTTAACATGGAACTTGACTGTACTTTCTGCAATATATAAGTCGGCCGCGATCTCGGAGTTTGAACGCCCGTTAGCGACCAGCCCAAACACATCGGACTCGCGTGCCGAAAGCTCATAGTCTTTTTCAAATCTTTTGAGAAGAGCCTCGGTGTTGTCCTCCTGTGGGAGAACGGTGTATGTTTTGTTGTAATACATGAAAAACACCAGTATCGTTAACGCAAGCATAGCTACGGAAACGATGATAACGAGCGGAAATGCCAAATTGAGAGCAACGCCGGCGCATGTGCCGACAGAATCGCCCACGAGGGCGAACATGAGCCCGAAGCCCGCAAAAAACAGCCTGCCTTTGCGCACGGCAAAATCGGTGAAGGTAAGGACGCGGAACATTGTATAAAAGCCAAGACACAAGTAACCGACAATCCACATGGTCGAGCCTATGTCCTCGATGCCCTCGGTGCGCAGTATCATCGCAAGCACCGGCAGTATCAGTGCCATAGCGCAGCACACGGCTCCCCACCGGCGGTTTTTATCGCTTATCGATCCCGCCGCGACAAGCCCCACGGCATAGAAAAGGCGCATCTCCTCAACGCGTATAACATCGTATACCGGGTCAACGGAATTGAAAAACCAGCCTATGCACTTGACTGCGGATATTAGTACTATGACGAGCGCCATAAGCGCTATATCAAACGGCTTTATGCCTATCCGGACGATCTCTTTGTCCTCCGCAAGCAGCTCCTCCGGCGCGCGTTTTCCTTCAAGCAGAAGTATCGCGGCTGTCAGCACGGCATACACAACATACACATACGGGGAGGAAAGAAAGCTCTCTTGACCGGGCAGGGACAACACCCATGTGCCAACACAGCCAAGCGCGCAGCCTCCGCCCAGAACAATACCCGACTTTTGCTGCGGAACGGCTTGGATGAGGCGCGTAAGGCAGTATGCGCCAACTGCGCCATGCAACAGATTCATCAGTAAGCCAAAGCATATTGTGCCTGCGGCATGGGCTGAAAAGAAGGAGAGCGCCGCCGCTGCGCTGTCCGCGGCAAGAATAACGGAAAAGCAAACGCGGGACATCGCGGCTTTGTGATTCTTCCTCACGAACAGTGCGAAAGCGAGTATACCGAGCGCTATAAAAGCGTAACCCGCGCCGCGCGACAGGTAATCGATTTCGTGGTCGTTAAAATAAAGCCTGAGCTTATATACCCACCATGTGATATATTCGGAGCCGATCAAAAGGAAGCTCATTCCGATCAGCGCACATACGGCCAAAATACTTTTTCTTTTGAAGATACCGACCGCCTCCTTTCATCGGGTGTTTCTTCATTATACTATGGACCGCCGCTTTTTTAAAGCGAACGCAGCCTCCGCTTTTCGCCTTAAACAGGCGCCTATCCCAAAAACTATCCCTCATTAAAACGGAACTATTCCACATCTCCCCTGCGCAGAGATCTCATTTTCATATATTGTTTGATCGAAGATACCTATTCTGACACAGCAAGAGGAGGAGCAAGGATGAACGACCAAGCGAATACAGTCGTGTTTTCGAGCGGGAAGGCAACGGCATTGAACGCTATCTATGACGTCATCGATTCGTTGGGACTCATTGCCGAGCACATCAACAGTGAACGCGGTGTTATCCTCGTCCGTACACCGGACCATACTCATCTCCGGATCACGGTGGATACCGTATTCCCATCTAAAAAAACGAAAGTCGGTATTATAAGCCCGCAGGAGTGCGACTGGGATCGAGTGATCATTGATGAGCTCAGTTCTATTCTGACAAACAGTCACAATACCGGGAAGGATATATCATGAAAAGAAAAAACGTTTCGGGATCAATCGCCGCAATACTGATAATTTGCTTTGCTCTCTCTGCCTGCGGGTCGCCGCAGTCTGCATTTGATGTATACGGAAACGACGCAAAGGCGTGGGCAGGAAAGTTTGATAAAAACGACCCCGGCAAGCTGACCGTGCTTGTTGAGCAGAACGGGACATCATCAGAACCGCAGAGCATTACGGATAAGGACGCGATCAACGCCGTTTTCGAGGCGATAAGCGCGCTTCGCATCAATGGAAGCATAGAGCTTGGCGAAGGCTCCGTCATTGAGGACGCCCGAACAGTGACCTATACGTTCACTTCGGCCGGCGGAAGCTCCATGGCATTTACTTTTATCAACGATAATCTCGCCTGCGGCGACCCGCAAAGAGCCAACGGTATCCTATATAGCTGCGCCGGCCTGAACGATCTTTTTTCCATAGAGGGCATCGATCTTTCGGTGCAGGGCGGCGTGCAGCCGAACGACCCGGGCGCACCGGATGAAGGGACTTCGGTATTCACAAGTGAAAAGCAGGGTTTTTCCTTCAGCTATGACAGCAGTTATTCCACTGAATGGGAGGATGAGGACGGCGCTTATGTCTACACGGAAACGGACGGCAGCATTCCGTATCTGCTCGTGTGGCTGATAAGCTCTGGGGAGAACGACGGGTTCGCATTCGATCCGGTAAATTTCTTTTATTTTAACGCAGAGGAAATGAAAGAAAACTACGGCTCAAGGCTAAAGAGCTGCGAGGACGCTCCGAGCGAATACAGCATTGCGGGAAAGACGCTTTTTGGTGCAAAGTATGTATACGAGCTTGACGGGTACACGATAGAGGCGATGGTGTTTCTCGATGCGACAGACGATCATGTGAGCCGGTATACCTGTAAATACGTACAGGGAAACGGGGAGGCGACCATGGCGGCGCTTGAGCTGGCTGTCTCCACATTTTCGCCCGGCGGCGATGCAGTGGGCAACACTCCCGTCACGTCCGATATGCCGCAGAACACCGACACCCACGCGCTCGGAGGTTATCGGATAGAAGCTGCAAAGCCCATTATTTCCGGCACGACCAAATATGACGGAGGCTTCTTTTCGGTCGATCTGCCTATTGGCTGGCAGATACAGACTATGGGACAGTACAACACCTTTGGTTTCCGCGCCTGGGACCCGAATGATACGGACTATGAGATATTCTATTACGGCTCGCTCAATCCGTTCAACAAGAGTGAGGCGGCAAAGCAGTGGAACAAGAGCAATGCAGGCTACGGTTTTCCCTATGATATCTATGGCGACGCGCCTGTCGTGGCACAGGATAACGCGTCGGAGCTGTTCTGTGTGTGGAACGATTTTGCCGATACGGTAGCGAAATACACAGGAATTGCCTATCAAGCCGGATTCAGCTTCCCCGAGCTCACAAACTTTGCGGTCATTGAATCTCTGCCCGTCAGTACCTATTTCGCCGATATTGCCACGGACGAGGCCTTGGTACGGGGCAGCTTTAAATCGTCGCTCGGAACGGACTGTTTGGCGAAATGCTGTGCCTCTATCTACTCGGTCGGCACATACAACTACGGAGGAGTCGATATGCTGCCGCTTTCCGCACTCAGCGTATCGGGAGTGCTCGCGCCGCAGGACGGATTCGCAGAGGTCGAACAGATACTCTCTGATTGTATCTACTCTTTGAGCTTCACGGACTCATATGTGAGCGAAGCACAGTATTACATCAAAAAGACTGCGGAGGGCTACATGGCCGCTAACGCCGCACTGCGAGCAGCTTACGACAGCTATAACGCAGCGTGGAGCGCACGGCAGACCTCTTATGACATCATCTCGCAGAAAAACAGCGACGTGACGCTTGGGTATGACCGGCTTTACGACCCCGATACCGGAGAGGTCTACCGCGCGGAGCTTGGCTTCTATGACAGCTATGATATCGACCGGGATCGGTATTCCAATCCCAACCTGCAGATCATCGACGGTAATACGGAGAATTACTATCTCAACGGAGTGGATTATTACATATACAAATAGTCGCTGTGGATAAGGAGAAAACGACATGAAACGAAGGGCCGCATGAGATGTATACGGACAACGATACGCATTTTCGCTTCACCTATAACGACGATCGGGAGTATATATTCAGCTTCAACGGCGGGATATGACGATAAGCATGCATGAGCATCCGTATCAAAAATGCTGTCTCGTTTCTGGCAGCGAGGATCTATGCGCAATGATAAATGAGTTTTCCGAATAATGAGTTGTCGCTTTTGCAGCGGCAAAGGAGGTAATGATATGACAAAAACACTGGCGCTGATTTTGGT
>CAYVOZ010000035.1:6639-16567 GCA_964453325.1 uncultured Christensenellaceae bacterium
TCGCGTTCCAGGGCTCGGCCGGGAAGGTGCCGTCGAGGAGCGCCTGCAGGTCGGCGTCGCTGTAGAAGCCGGGGGCCATCAGGTTGGCGACGTTGCCCGGGTAGTAGCGGTTCTTGCCGCCTGCGAAGACGGCACACCGACAGAAACATCCGAAACGGCGGATCCTGTACACGGGAATGGCGGATACTGCACCGAGGAGGATATACTTGCCGTGCGGGATGAGGCAAGGCTGACAGCCGGACTCGAAGCTGCATCGCAGTATCTCGTGGTACATCAGGGCGACGTCCCGTCTGCCGAGCGGGCATGCGTAGATACCATATTACAGGACAGCGAGTTTTCTTCACTTGATGGCAAAGAGTATAACGACGGCATCGACCCCCGCTATGCCGACGTCATAATGGGCGTACTTTATATCCACAAAACGCCGATAGACCCCGCATGGAGCTTTGACGCAGAGCCGCAGGAGGATCGTCCGCAGGACGTCGGCGTTACAGCGGCAGCGCCAACGATCGAAGGGGCGATAGACCCGGCTGATATTCCCTCCTGCGCCGCTGACGCAGCACATATAAACGGATACCGGGACCCGGTGCTGCTCTATACGATCGGCGAGATAGAGATTTGGGGCGACGAGCTGCAAAAGCTCACGTTTCCGCTCGAAAACGTGCCGATTCGCACGATAGTTGTAAAGAACACCGGAATCAACGATCTGCGCGTGCACATGGAGGAGCCGACGGCAAGCGGCTCCGCCGCAATGTACTTCCCCACGGGCAGCGGCACCACGACGATATTCCCGCAGCCGACATACTTATATCTCGCCGGCGGTGAGGAAGCGCGGGCGCTGGTGGTGGCCGATTACGGCTTTGACGCCCGTGAAACAGATACGGACGCCGCGACGGCGGAGCTGTTGCTAACAACGTCCGTTACCATTGAAAAATTGGCGTCGCCCGGCGTTTATTCCGTGCTCGCAAAGGAGACGATGGCGCTCAAAAGCGAGATAACGCTGCTAAGCGAGGATATAATGCGACGCGGCAACTCAAAGATAGCCGGATATGTCGTTGACGAGGCGACAGGAGCGCCAATGTCCGACGTGCCGGTGACACTGTGGACCGCATACGCGCAGCAGCAGGAAGTGCGCACCGACCAAAGCGGCTGGTTCTGCTTTGACGTGTACGCCTATAAGCAAGCTTACAGCGGTATGTGGACAACGTATTCGCTGACGGCGAACATCCTATCGGAGGACTACGGCGCAAACTCCCCAATGCCTCCTGTTGATGGCTATGGACAGGCGCGCATGGTCGTGCCTGCGGTGGAGGGCGAGACGGTGGGCGTAACGGTGAAGCTGCCCGCGCAGGCGCAGAGCCTGAGCTATACCCGCACGAGCGAGATGGATATAGACGTTGCGGCGTATTCGTTCTTCGCTTCGGACGACGGGAACACCATCGCATATATATCCTTCCATTCCGAGCTGCCGGAGGCGGATCGCAGGCAGCGCAGCCGCCTCACCGTCACCGATAAGGAAGGTAAACTGCTGTTTACAAAAATGCTGCCAGATGAAACGCCCGCAGTGGACGTCACGCCGGACGGTCAGCTTATCGCAACGGTGCTTGATGCGGGAGGCGCAGACGGCAGTGTGCCGGTGGTGTACGATAGAGAAGGCAACGAGGTCTATCGTGTTGAAGATCTGCCGCAGGCGGAAAGCAAGTGGATGGAGACGGGCAGGCACGCGGGGTATCAGATACGAGAGGTGCGGCTTTCGGACGACGGCAGATACTTTGCCGCGGCAGACGCGAATATGGGCGAATTTTGGCTCATCGACCGGGAAACCGATAGGATAGTTTGGAGCACCTTCCTCTTCGGTCAGATAAGGAGCATACGCTTCGACGAGAACGACTCATTGCTCTATCTTTCCTCCGGCGACGGCTATATATACTGCTATACGATCGGCGGCGAGCTCGTTTGGAAGAGCTATGTCGGTACATGGGCGACGGATATGGAGGTAAGCGAGCACTATATCGCCGCCACAATAAAGGCGTCCGGATTCTCGCTCTCTCTGATAGATAAAAAGACCGGCAAAAACATATGGTATTATCCTGCGGGCTTCAGAGGCTCGGGCGTGCGCATCTCGCCGGATGAAACGATGATCTGGTGGGGCAACGACATCGCAGGAGGAAAGTCGTCCGCGGATAACCTCGTGATAGGCATCGACGGCAGACCGCTCTATGACCTCGGCTCTGGCGGCGCACAGATGGCGGGCTTTACAGCCGACAGCAAATATCTGGCGGTAAAAAATGGAACGTCCGCCGGGGTGTTCGACAGGAACGGTCAGCTCGTCTGGATAGAAAAGATCGTGACGAACGAGGGAGAGAATATGTCCGCCATCAACTTTACACTGTATATTTCTCCTGACGGTAAATTTCTTGTCACCGCCATGAACAACGATTCGTCATTCCGCGGATTGGGGAAGCTCTACTTTTACAAACGAGACTGATGTTTAAGCTTGACGGCAGCGTGACGTCCAATGGCGGATCATATCGTATAATATTCTCCGAAGCAAGCAAGGGCAGGGTTACGGTGAATATGACGAAGCTAATAACTAACGCGATCACCGCCGTTGGTAAAACCAGATCGGACAACGTCGCGTTCAGGCAGCGAAAGACGGGCATTCGGCAATTACGGCAACAAGGTAAAGAGCGCGTCAGAGCCGACAGACCAGGGCAGCGATATCGGCATCGTTGGCGAGGATATGTTGGCAGAGAAGGCTTTAACGCATATATAATAGGGCGCGGACATGAAGGTTGGCGATCAAGGTGACCGCTTGCCGTTATTGTCAACGGACAGCTGTGCTTCCTATACTCTTATGCCTGTGAACATAGAGGATATTGTCATTCGTGTCTTTTAATGACGGTTTCAAGTGTTATTGAGCGGGGAAGCTCCAAAAAGGCCTCTGCCGATGCGTCGGGATTCAGCCATTTGAGATAGGGCAAGTACTCCTCAAATGAAAAGACGTCGCTCTCGTAGCAGTATTTATAGAACTGGTCATACTCCTGCTTGCTGTTGATAAATATGTTGCTCCAGTCCACTGTGACAGGGCCGTCAAAAAGGGGAGTGCCCATAAGCCTGTTGACGATGAGGATAAGCATGTATCCTACTGTGGACTGTGTTCCGCCTGCCGCGAGACAGATCGCTCCGCGGGACAGATAATCCGCTGTTTTATCTGTAAATTCGGTAGTCGAGCAAAGCACTCGCCCGGTAAGTTCGTTCTCGTCAAGCGACATAACGATCTGCTCGTCAAAGCCCGCGCTTGAGCAGGTGGTGCATATTCCGTCTATGTCCGGATAAAGCTCAAAAAACGCGTTGAGCGCGGAGTAAAAATCAGTTCCGCGGTACTCGTGAACGACAACCTCAGGATAGTCCTCAAGCACCTCGTACCAGATAGGCCAGAACAGGTCGTGATTATATAAGCCGGAGCTGAGACCCAGAAGAACGATCTCCCTGCATCCGGATAAAATGAGCTTTTCTATTGCAACTGCGGCGGCTTCGGAGCGGCCCTCGTGTACTGTGCCGAGGTAATACTCCGACTTTCTGGCATATTCGTCGGTCTCCTCGTCAAAGTACGTATACGAGCAGTAGTATATGCCTTTTTGCTTCAAAAGGTCGCAGATCTCGTAGTTCAGATAGAGGGATATAACGGCGTCTATGCTGTCCGTGTTGATGGTCTTAAGCTGCTCAAGGGTGTGCTGTGCGCTGTTTGCGGTATACCAGTGCATATTGATGCGTACGGGGTCGTCGAGAGATAAAAGACCGTTACAGACAAGGTTTATAGAATGGACGTATCCGACAGAGAGGGCGTCCTCATAATTCCATGTAATAAAAACAACGTCAAATTCACGGGGTTGCCCCGGGGCTGTGTCGGCCGGTTTCCCGGTTTTTGCACAACCCGAAACAAAGATACACAGTATGAACAATATGATAACGAGCTTTATTGATATGCGCATTGTTTTCTCCAAAGAAAATACCGACTTTCCAAATAAATATCGTTAACAACGTTTATTTTACAATACTTTGAAGAAAGTGTCTAATAATTTGTCAAGCGTTAGTGAAATTCGATAAGGGACGCGAGGGCATGGAGCTGAGGGACGTTCCTGTCCCCGAGCCCGCGGAGGGCGAGGTACTCATAGCGATAAAGGCTGTGGGTATATGCGGCTCCGATATCCATGCAATGTATGACGAGCGCAAGGTCGCGCTGCCTGTGATACTCGGACACGAATTCTGCGGAGTGGTGGAAAAGACCTGCGGAGACTGCGGAGACGTTAAGGTTGGGGACTGGGTTACGGGCATCCCCGCTGCATATAACTGCGGCAAGTGCCGCTTCTGCCGTGCGGGAGAGGTGACGCTTTGCCCGGAGCACGAATCCGTGGGTGTTTTCAGAAACGGCGGTATGGCGGAATACATGGTCATGCCTGCCGCATTTACCTATAAAATACCCGAAGCCACAGAGGATAAGCTCGTGTACGCAGCCGCGGAGCCGCTGGCATGCGTGGTGCGCGGAGTGTATGAGCGCATAGATGTAAAGCCGGGCGATGTTGCGGTCGTGAGCGGCCCGGGCACGATAGGCCTGTTCACTGTTCAGGCGCTCAAGGCCCGCGGTGCGTATGTTATCGTATCCGGACTTCCCATTGACGAGCACAGGCTTGCGCTCGCGAAGCAGCTCGGGGCGGATGAGACCGTGACGAGCTTTGCAGAGCTTGAAAAGGCAGTCTATGATAGAACGCCGGAAGGCGCGGATATAGTATGCGAGGCCAGCGGAGCGGCGCCCTCGCTTTCCTGCTGCTTTAAAATAGCAAAGACGCACGGTACGCTTTTGCAGATAGGCTTGTACGCGGGAGAGATAAAGTGCGACTTCAATATGATATTCAACAAGGAGCTTTTCGTCACCTCCACAAACTCCACGGCGACCACCACATGGGATATAACAATGAAGCTGCTTGAAGAAAAAAAGGTCGATCTTGCGCCCATAGTGAGCCTGAGGCTTCCGCTCGAGGACTGGGAAAAGGGCTTTGACGCGACGATAGACAAGTCGGCATATAAGGTGATACTGATACCGTAACAGTACAGGGAATATAATGAAAAACAAATTTATTTTAACAATACTTCTGACAGTGGCGCTGACGCTTTCGAGCTGCTCGGCGCCCGCAGCGACCGACACGCCCGCGCAGCCGGATAAACCGGAGGCGGAGCCGCAGGAGACAGCGGAGGAGCCAACAGAGCCGATGGCCGCCGAGTCGTCGGAGGAGGCCGGGAATATGCCGATCAGAGGCATGAACTATGACGCCGGAATAGAATTCGGCAGCCCCGGAGCGCAGAATAACTCCGTATGGGACGAGGCGACGACGCGCAGGGAGATGGAGATAATCCATGACGATCTGCACTGCAACGCCGTAAGAGTATCCGGCACGCAGAACGAGAGAATGCTTCTGACGGCGGAGCTCGCACTTTCCGAGGGCATGGACGTCTGGCTTTCTCCTCACTATATAGACTATACGCAGGACGAGAACTACGAAAAAGTAGTGGAATGCGCCGGTCTGGCTCAGACACTGCAGGACAAGTACCCGGATAACGAGTTGGTCTATATAATAGGCTGCGAATTTCCCAATTTCTTGCAGGGCATCATAAGTGACGAGGCCACGTTCACCGAGCGCCTCTCGAATCCCGACTACTATAAAAACGTGACGAATGTAAAGTCCGTCGAAAGACTGAACACGTACATGAAAAAGGTAGTGGACGGCGTAAGAGAGGTTTTTAACGGCAGAGTGACCTATTGCGCCACGACCTATGAGGATGTGGACTGGAGCATATTCGATATTATTGGGCTCGACCATTACAGAGCGAGCTATAATAAAAGCTCCTACGCGCAGACGCTTTTGAAATACGCCATATTCGATAAGCCCATAGTTGTCACCGAGGTGGGTCTGTGCTGCTATACGGGAGCCGCGGCTTTGGGCAGCGCGGGCTATAATATCGTGGCCCCCGAGGGAAATATGCTTAACGGCGTATACGAAAGGAACGAGACGGAGCAGGCGACCGAGCTGAAGGAGCTGCTCACGGTACTGAACGACGAGACGGATGCGGAGGGAGCCTTTGTATTTACGTTCGTGTATTCGGACAGGCCGACCAACGACGATCCGCTCTATGATATGGATATGTCCGGATTCAGCATCGTAAAGAGCTATACGGACAAGAACGGAGCTGCCTATCCCGACATGAAGTGGGAGCCGAAGGAGGCTTTTTACGCTGTGGAGGAGTTTTTCGGAGGCATAGAATAGCATTTTATAAGCTTTGCGGGTTCTTCCATGGAGTAGCCCGCACATAAAAAATAAACGGAGGAACATTATGAGAGTAAAGGGAATCAGCTATGACATCGGTATAAGCTTCGGCGATTATCAGGCCAGCCTCGGCATGGACACCACGACCATGCGCAGAGAGCTCGATATCATCAAAAACGACCTGCATCTTAATGCCATAAGACTTTCGGGTACGAATGCGCAGAATATGGTGAGCGCTGCAAGGATAGCCTTTGAGCAGGGGCTCGATGTGTGGATATCTCCGCATTATATCGACGCGGAGCCCGAGGAGATAATAAAGAACACAGTGGAGTGCGCGGCACTTGCCGAAGAGCTGAGAAAAAGCCACCCGGAAAGAGAGCTTGTATTTGTAACGGGCTGCGAGTTCACCGTTTTCGCAAAGGGCTTTATGGAGGCCAATACCTTCATGGAGCGCATCATAAGACATGAGGAGATGTATGCCAGCGGAAAGAGCGAAACCTTCAAGAAGTTTACCGGAGATATCGCGCGCGCGGTAAAAGAGGTTTTTAAGGGAAAGGTAACATATGCGTCCGAATTCTGGGAGGAGCCTGACTGGGAGCCGTATGACATCATCGGTCTGGATTTCTACAGAGATGCAAACACGAGACCTTTTTATAACGATTTCCTGAAGTCCATGATGTCAAAGGGCAAGCCGTTCGCACAGCTTGAATTCGGCCTCGCCTGCTTTAAGGGCGCAAAGGAACTGGGCGCAGGCGCTTTTATGATAGTTGATCAGAGCGACCCGGCGGACGTAAAGCTGAACGGAGATTACGAGCGCTGCGAGAAGGAGCAGGCGGACGAGCTCGTGGATCTGTTGGCATTGTTTGACGAACTTGGCGTAGAATCCTCCTTCATATTCAACTTCGCTGCGTCGGGCTATCCGCACAGAGAGGACCCCAAGTACGATCTCGATATGGGGTGCTTCGGCCTTGTAAAGAGCTACGAGAACAAGATGGGCACGGTATATCCCGACATGAAGTGGGATCCTAAGGAAGCCTTCTACGCAGTGGCGGAGTACTATAAAAATCACTGATCGCCGCACCTTGCTCACTAACATGAACCAAAAAGAGGGCGTCCCGACATACAGCGGACGCCCTTTTAAGTATGCAAAAAAAACTATACTGCTCCGGTAAATAAAGCCCTCACCGCCGATATGGCAGTGAGGGCTTTATCTTAGGATATCCGTTTTCGGGACGTAATGCTTAGTGCTGTCTTATGCAGCGGGCGCCCACTCTACGGTCTGAGCCATCTTTAGGATCTCTTCAAGAACGATGGGCTTCGTGCCGGTGCCCTGATATACGCCGCAGAAGTAGATCATCATGCCGTCCTTCGGTACGTACACTTCCCAGTTGGAGGAGGCTGCCGCGCCTACGAGAGCAGCTCTGCCGCCCCAGGTCGTGATCTGGTCTTCGGTCATATAACCGTTCTCTACGCAGAAATCGAGATAAGCTTCTGTCATGAGCACCTGAGTGTCGAATACTGCGACCTGCGTGCCGTTCTCAAGCGTCTGTACCTCTGCGGTGTTGACAACTACTTCGCCGCCGAGAGCGTTGGGAACAGCGGCCTTCTCTGCGCCCATAGCCTCAACAAAAGCTGCGTCCAGCACCTCGGGCGCCGCAACGGGAGCCTGATTTGCATCGGTGTAAACATATGCCTGTACGGTGTCCTTGGTGTCCATCATGTCGGTGGCAAGGAGTACAAGATAGGGAACAGCTCCGCCTACGGCAGCGGAATCGTCGCGCCACACCTCGGGATCGTATGTAAGTACGATGCCGCCTGCGGTGACGGAGGGAGCAGCGGGCTCTTCCTCGACGACGGGCTCTTCTTCTGCGGGCTCTTCCTCGACAGGCTCCTCAACAGCGGGCTCTTCCTCGGCGACGGGCTCCTCAACTACGGGCTCTTCTACTGCGGGAGCGGCGCAAGCTGCGAAAGCCAGCACGATCACACAAATAAGAGCGATCAAAGAGATCTTTTTCATTTTGTTTTTCCTCCAAATAGAATTATGATTAAAATAATCATGCAGTAATCTTATATTTTGCCACCTGTTTAGACAATGCAATATAATTTGTTTGATTGCTTAATCGTTTTGAAAAAGCGGCAATGTTTTTGCAGGATCCAAGAGAAATAACAGCGCTGTAATAATGCACGGGGACCTCGAAAGCAGCCGCCGCCTCAGCGCTGTAATGCATAGAGTGACGCTGCGGACAGATAGAATAATAAAGCATTTGCCGTTAAATAATGCAATAAACAAAACGATAATCCATTGATAAGTATCATGAAATCATCCGTGCAGGCCTTTAAGTATCAAAAAAACCTCTTGGCTGCACGGGGAAGAAAGAACGTTTTCGGTATAGGCGAGAAGCAGTGCCCGTACGGCGAGGGAGAGAATGCCAGCTTCTATTACGAGTTCTGCGAGCACCCGCTTGCCAATATGGAGACGGTAGAGGAGCTTGAGGCATATCCGTGGCCCAAAATAGAGTGGTTTGATTTCAGCCATACGCGTGAAAAGCTCGAGCGCGCAAGCCAGGGCGGCACAAAGGCTGTGGAGATAGGGCCTGTAGGTACGGTATTCGAGACCTCGTGGCAGATGATGGGTCTTACAAAGATGTATATGGACCTCATAGACAACCCCGAGTTCGTAAGCGAGGTGGCAAGAAGAGTATCCGACTTCTATGGGCGGGCGCACGATAGGAGAGTGGGAGGCTATCGACATTCTCGAGACCTTCCTTAATACGGGATACGACGGAGGCTTCCACGACGGCTCCCTGCAGCTCATAGAGGCTATAGAGGAGCTGACCATGAACGATAAGATATGGTCGGAGGAGCCGAGAAAGATATCCACAGGCCCGCTCGCAGACGCGGAGATATTCGACAGAAGCAAGGGCTGAAAACAATAAAAGATAATCAGGAGGAAATTTACATGTGGACTAAAGGACAATACAGATGGAGCTTTGTAGATATGCATATCGGCTGGACAAGCGATGAATATCTCTCAAAGACCGATCCCAAGAAGCTCGCAAAGCAGGTAAAGGACGCGGGCGCGCAGACGGTGGTAATAAAGTGCAGGCCGTGGAACGGACTTGCATATTATCCGACGAAATTCGGTGAGATGCACCCGACTCTTAAAAAAATGGGGCTTGACTATACCGGCGAGATGTACAAGGAATGCAAAAAGCTCGGACTCAACGTAAAGGCCTATTTTTCACAGGGCTATGACGACTATGCCTTCGATCACCATCCCGAATGGCGCTGCATAAACGCATTCGGCAAGAACAGCCGCGAGGCCATGCCGAGATTTGTGGACGCAGCCCACATGGGCCCCAACAGAAACGGCGTAGTTTGCCTCAATAACAAGGAGTATCTCGAGTACGCAAAGAACTGCGTCAGAGAGATGATCGCAAAGTGCCATTTCGATTCCATATTCATAGACATGCCCTTCTTCCCGAATATGGTGTGCTACTGCGACTCCTGCAAGAAGAAGTATTTTGAGGAGACCGGCAAGGAGATGCCTACGGTCATCGACTGGAACGATCCGGAGTTCAGGGACTTCCAGTACAGAAGAGAAG
>CAYVOZ010000035.1:16577-18516 GCA_964453325.1 uncultured Christensenellaceae bacterium
CGTCATAAAGGAGACTGACCCGAACTGCACCTGCGAGCACAATCAGGGCTGCCTGCACTTCCCGTGGATGTCCGCTTCGAGCGAGCTCATAAACGACGCGTGCGACTATGTCGGCGGCGATACCTATGACAGCTATTTTGAGGAGTCCTTCTTCTGCAAGTACTATAAAAACATCTCCAAGACGCTTCCGTTCGTATTCATCGGCGGCAAGTGCAAGGATCTGACGCTGCACTCCACGCCCAAGGCGCCCGAGGAGCTCATGAGATCGGGATATATAGCGCTTGTGCACAACGGCGCATATTCCATATGCGACGGCATAAACCCGGACGGAACTCTGACGGACATAGATTATACCGGCACGATCAAGGAGGCCTTTGCCGGCACGCAGCCCTACGAGGCATATGTGGACGGCGGGGAGATGCTCAAGAACGCTTCGATATGGTTCCCGTCCCACTCCAAGTATGACCGCGACGAGAGCGGCGCAAGAATAGGCACGACCTTCAGATGGCTGCCGAACTCCAAGTATTATACGGCAAAGCTTGCGTCCGCACAGCTGCTTGCGCTGCAAAATATACCCTTTGACGTGGTCGGCTCGAAAAACCTTAAGGATCTCAAGGACGACCTGCTCATAATCGCCAGCGTTGCCAACATCCGCGATGAGGAGATGGCGGACATCGAGAAGTATATCATGAACGGCGGAAACGTATATATCTCCGGCAAGCCCGGTCACGACAGATTTTTAGAGCTTTTAGAGGCCGAGTATGACGGCGACACGGAGCACTGGACGACGTATATGGATCCCACCGAGGCCGGAAAGAAATTCTTCGAGCGCTTCGACCATCAGGGACCGGCTGCGGCAGGCGTACAGGCAAAGCTTAAGTTCAAGGAGGGCAGCGAGTATGAGACACTGGCTACGAGAGTGCTTCCGTATACTCTGCCCACCACCAACATATATGCGGCTGTACACTCCGATCCGCCGGGCGTTTATACGGACGAACCCTGCGCCGTCTTAAAGAAGGTCGGCAAGGGTCAGATACTGTGGGTCGCGTCGGAGATCGAGACCGCCAAGTATTATAACGGCAAGATGGTAGTCGCCCGCATGCTGAGGAGCCTCATAGGCACTCCGAAATTCGAGGCGAAGGCGCCCGTGCCCGCAGAGATCATGAGCTGGATGAAGGACGGCAAGCAGTATGTTTCCGTCGCTAACGAGCTCGACGATATGCCCGCGATGGCGGTATGCGGGGTCGAGGTCACGCTGCCTTACGAGGTAAAGAGCGTAAAGCTTTTAAACAGCGATAAAAAGCTCGACGTCAGCACAGGCGGCGGCAAGACCACTATAAAGTTCCCCGTGGTGGAGCTTTTCGATATGGTCGAGGTAGAGAAGTAAGGATATCACATATGTGCGGGGCGAGGGTTCTCGCCCCGCGCAGAGCATGGAGGAAGCATGAAGGTAAAATCCCGATTTCGCAGAGGAAAGCAGCGTAAGCCGCAAAAGCAGCCTTGGCGCGCTAAGAGCGGCTATGAAGCGCCGCGATGTGTGGACGCTGACTGTATTCATTGGACTTATGATGCTGGCCGTATCGCCGGTGAGTACGTATATGCCGACGTTTCTTGAGCTTGCGAAGGGTTTTGAGCCAAAGACTGCATCCTCATATGCCGGACTTGTGTCTTTTGTCTCTATGGCGGGCAGCCTGCTGTCCGGAGTGATCTCCGGAGCGCTCGGCAAAAGAAAACCGGTATTTATCGTAAGCGGAGCGATCGCCTTGACAGCGCTGCTGCTGCTCATCGGCGCGCAAGGCACCGGGATGACAGTGACGGCAATGCTGATATGCGGGCTTTTTACAACGATGTATTCTCCGCTCACACAAACTATACCGACGGAGTTAGAGGGTGTTACGCCGGAGCTTGCCTCGGCGGCGTATTCCGTGAGCTATGGCAT
>CAYVOZ010000036.1:0-18355 GCA_964453325.1 uncultured Christensenellaceae bacterium
TATCTTTTATCTATTCGTAGATATAATGTAAAACAGCGGTCAATATGACGGGGCTGACTTTTCTCGTGAACCCTTGGCATTTGACCGCTTTTTCATGAAATATCAGCCTCACCCGCACTTAGGGCATCGCGTATAGCCCTGCGCCTCGGCTTCGTCTATGGCTATTTTCTTGGGGTCCTGCATGCCGCCGCATATGGGAGACGTATGGTATTCCTTGCTGTCCGCGGTTATCCAGACGTATTCCTTGCCGTCGTCGGGCGGCGTTATCTCGCCCAAGGTCTCGTCTATAGTGACATACTGCTTCAGCATATAGCCTTCGTTTTCGCCTATGCTGACATGATACCAGTCGTCGACCGTCTCTATTATTACAAGCTTCTCTCCCTTTATGTACTGCTCTATGACCGCGCCGTCGCGTGACGGCTCGGAGCGGAGATTCAGCGAATTTGCGTTTATATACCCGGTTATCTGCGGCTCGGGCGTGGGCTCCGGAGTTGGCTCGGGCGTAGGCTCCGCCGTCTGTACGGCAGGAACTACCCTCACGACCGGCGCGGGCTCCTTTGTGCCGCCGAATATAAGAATAACAGCTAACACCGCAGCGGCTATCACTGCGGCTATAATGGCATAAAACCACCACTGCGTATAGAATGGCTTCCTGCGGTTCGCCGATAAGCCTCTTATCGGCTTGTATGAGGTCATGCCTCCCATCCCGGCTCCTGTACTTCTTCTCCCGGGACCCGGCCTCGAGGGGCCGTTTCCCCGGTATGATCTGTTATAATCCGCCATGTATTCTTCCTCCCGATCATACGGTAGAATAAGGGTCAAGTCCGGTCAAGGTGATACGGACATTTCTGCGGCAAGACGCAAAAAGCGCCGCCGATTATTATATACTCGGGGCTGCCGGCAGTACTCAAAGCCGCCGGCAGCCCTTTATAAGACGATTGGAGCCCTGTCAGTTGCAGCCCTTCTGGAGTATCATACAGCCGTAAAGCGCGGTCTCGCCGGTGGCGAGGACGGCGTATGCGTCCTTTGCGGCCTCATAGAATTCAAAGCGCTCTATCATGCCTATGCACGCGTCACCTCTTTCGTCGCGCTTGCGGACTATGGCCTTATACTCGTCCCATATGGGGGTCTCGACCTTGCCGCGGTCGCAGTCCTGGAGGTCCATTATCATTGCGGGATGCTCAACGGAGGCGTCGAGCGGCATGAACTGGAGTATGGCGTCCAAAAGCTCGGTGGCTCTCACTCCGTCCGCGCGTACGAGCACGCTGCCGTTGGCCTTTGCGGAGGATGCGGACGGATAGAACGCGTCGGCAAGTATGAGCTTGTCTCCGTGACCCATTTCCCATATTACCTTTATAAGTTCGGGCGACAGACACTTAGGAATATTTCTCAGCATTTCAGAATACCACCTTTTTTATTATTTTGTTATGCATATCCGCGTCCCGCGAACGTGCATATTCACACTCTTCTTTAAAAAAGGGCGGTACAATGACGCGCATCATACCGCCCGAAAAGCTTTCTTTTTCTCAGCTGCTCGTGCGGACGGACTTCTTTAAAGCCTTCTTGTCGCGCGAGGTCGCGGAAATGTAGTTGACTATCATGACTATTATGAGCACTCCGCCCCAAACGATATCCTTAAGATAGCTGACGTTCGAGACCTTGAAGAAGTTCATGCCCGTTGCCAAAAACTGCATCGTGAGCATTGCGAAAACTACTCCCAGCACGTTGCCCTCGCCTCCGCTCGGGTGAGTGCCGCCAAGAACGGCTATCATTATGGCCTGCAGAGTATAGGTGGAGCCGTAGTCCGCGTTCGCCTGATTGGAGCGTCCGAACAGTATGCAGCCGGATATCGCGGCCAGCACGCCGGAGGTGGTGTATGTCCTGTAAAGCAGTCTCTTCATGTTGATGCCGGAGAACTCCGCCGCGACGGGGTTTGCGCCCGTCATAAACAGCTTTGTGCCGTAGGGCGTGCGCGACGTTAAGAACCACACGACGACGACCACGAGCGCCAGTATCAAAAACTGCACGGGTATGCCGATCAAAAAGCCCTGTCCGAGCCAGTTAAAGGAAGCGGGAAGTCCCACTATGGACTGGCCCTTTGTGAGTATAACGGCTATGCCCATGAACACATAGTTGCTGCTCAGCGTGGCTATGAGCGGAGGAGTGTTGAACTTGCTTATTATAAGGCCGTTCAAAAATCCCGTGAAGCCGCCCACGATGACCGCTATCAGTATCGCGCCCACAGTTATTAGCAGCTGTGTGCCGGCGGGAGTCGTCTCTGTGAGGAGGCTCGTCATAAAGACCGCCGCCACAACGCCGGAGAGGTTCGCCTTGCCTACCATAGAGAGGTCTATGCCGCCCGTTATCATAGGCAGCATGACGCCTATGGCGAGTATGCCGACCTCGGGGATCTGGCACGCCATGGACTGCAGCGTCAGCGGGGAGAAATACGTCGAGCCGGGCTTAATGATATTTGCCAAAAGTCCCATGCCGACATAAGCCACTATCATAAAGACGAAAAGCCATCCGAGCTTCGTCTCCATAAAAACATGATACAACCAGGAAGTCTTTTTATTCTTTTCCATATCTGCCTCCTTATGCCCTGCTGTCCTGCGAGACGTCGGCTGCGATCTCAACGTGCAGCTTCTTCTTCTCACGCAGCGACTGATATGCCGTGAGGCTCGTGCCTATTATAAGCACCAGACCTATGACGAATCTCTGCCAGTATGTGGGTATGCCTACGGTGTTGAGGCAGTTGTTTATGAGCTGGATAAGAAACACACCGAGGAAGCAGCCCGTCAGCGATCCGTGGCCGCCGGTTATGCGCGCGCCGCCTATTATGACAGCGGCTATCGTCAGCATCTCCTGGCCCAAAAGGTCCATCGGGTTCGAGTTCACGTATGTGACTGTGTGCAGCATGCCGCCGAGGCCGTATATAGCGCCTGCTATGACGTAAACTATGAGCTGCGTGTTTTCCACGTTGACGCCGCTTCTCATGGCGGATACCTTATCTCCGCCGATGGCGAAAATATTGCGTCCGAGCATGGTATATCGCAGCAGTATGAACATCACTATAACGAGCCCCGCCGTTATGAATATCGTCGTGCTCAGAGGCGCGGATACTCCGTTTGCGTTCTGGACGGTGAGCAGATATGTTCTGCCTGCCGTCAGTATCCCCTTAGGCACCATCGATACCTCGCGCGAGCCGATAAAGAACAGCATGACGCCGTTTATGACGCTGTTTATGCCGAGCGTGGCTATCATGGGCGGTATCTTTATGCGGGATATCAGTACTCCGTTTATAAGACCCCATGCCGCGCCGAAGCATATCGCCATGACGTATGCCAAAAACGCCGAGCCCTGATAGTTGATGTCGAACAGTATCTTAGTCGTGGTATACATCGAAAAAGCTCCGATGCCCGCCACGGATACGTCGATACCCGCGGAGGCTATTACGAGAAACGCTCCGACTGCGTATACCATAGGCTCGATGACCGTCTTTAAGACGGATATGAAGCTGTATGCCGAGAAGAACACCGGGTTTATGATGCAGACCACGGCATAAAGCGCTATTATGACAAGAAAAATGTAAAATTCGTTTTTCTTAGTCAGATTGCGTATTTTTTGACCCATTATACTATCCCCCTTTGTAATAGGCTCAACCAAGCATGCTCGTGAGCTGTGCGTCGGTTATCTCGTCGCTCATAAACTGTCCGACTATGCGCCCCATCTTCATGACTGCTATCTTGTTGCAGTTCGTGAGCACCTCCGGGATATCGTCGGATATTATTATGACCGCCATGCCGCTGTCCGCTAAGTTTCTCACGACGCGGTGTATCTCGGACTTTGAGCCTATATCCACGCCCACCGTCGGGCCGTTCAATATGAGCACCTTGGGGTTGCGGGCGAGCCACTTTGCGAGCACGACTCTCTGCTGGTTTCCGCCGGAAAGCGTGCTGACCAGATTCTGAGCGTCCGGCGTCTTTATGCTGAGGTTCTCGACCCATTTATCGCCGGTCTCTATAAGCTTGTCGTTATGGCTGATGCCTAAAAAGCCCTTGAACATGTCGAGCACGGTCACGAATATATTGCTCGCGATGGACTTATTGAGGAAAAGTCCCTCCGTAAGTCTGTCCTCGGGAACATAGCCTATTCCGTTCTCTATGGAGTCGTTTATGCTGTGGAGCTTTACCTCCTTGCCCTCAATGAAAATATGGCCGGAGGAGGCGGGATGCTGGCCGAACAGGCACTGAGCAAACTCAGTACGTCCCGAGCCCAAAAGTCCGGTAACGCCGAGTATATCGCCGCGGTTGACCTTTATGGAGACGTCCTCAAAGCCGTTCTTCAAAGAGAGATGCTCGGTGCGCAAAAGCTCGTCTCCGTCGGTTATGGCGGGTACGAATTTATCGACCTTTATCTCCTTGCCCGTCATATAGTAAGCAAACTTGGAAAGGTCAAACTCGTTTATATCGCCGTCGATCACGTTCTCGCCGTTTCTCAGTATCGAGACGGTATCCGTGACCTCAATGACTTCTTCTAACTTATGCGTTACGAATATGATGGAGATCCCGTCCGCCTTGAGAGTACGTATTATCTCTAAAAGCGAGGTGACCTCTTTTTTGGTAAGGGCGGTAGTGGGCTCGTCCATTATGATAAGGTGAGCGTCCTGCACTATCGCACGGCATATCGCCACTATCTGCTTATCCGCGACGGACAGCGCCTCCGCCTTTATGTTAAGGTCTATATCCACTCCGAGCCTGTCGAGTGCGCCCTGCGCTCTCGTTTTGATGCGCTGCCAGTTTATAAAGCTCTTTTTATTGACTCTTTCGACATTGAGCGCTATGTTCTCAGCTACGGTCAGGTTGGGGAATATCGAAAAGTCCTGATAGATTACCTGTATCCCCTGTGCCATGGCTTCACTCGGCTGAAGCTTAGAGTACTTTCTATCCTGTATTATTATTTCACCCGCGTCGGGAGTATACACACCGGAAATAATCTTTATCAGCGTGGATTTGCCGCATCCGTTCTCACCGATCATGCAGCGTATTTCGCCTTTTTTTACGGTCATTGATACATTTGTCAGAGCGTGAACGCCGGCGAAGGATTTGTAGATGTTGTTTACCTGAAGGAAAACATCCGACATAATCGAAACCTTCCTTTTCTATTTGATTTTTTCGGGTCTGTACACCCTTATATTCTTTCCTTAAAAAAAGCAATCAAAACATAATCATTACGCTTATGTTTTAATGTGTCCGGAGCTATTTATCTGTTAAATGATGTGCGGTATGCGGACGGCCTTACTTAAAAGGCCGCCCGCACGCGCCGCGAAAGTTATGTCCGCCTCAGAGGAGCCGGACATGCGCAAATGCGCATCCGCCGCACAGGGATATTTTCATCAAAGACTACAGATAGTAGTTTCCGCTGGCGTCCTTGTACTCGTTCATCTTATCGACGTTGTCGATAACGAGCGTTGCGCTTGCGTATATGATCTTGCCGTCGCCTGCACCATCGGTGAAGGTGAGCTTCTCATAACCGGTCAGGCCGCCCGGATATCCGGAGGCTGCGGACAGGTCGAGATCTTCCGTGATCTTGTCGCCGTTGCCGTCGAGCATCATGACTGCGAGAGTCTGCATGGCGTATACGGTCAGACCCGGATCCCACAGAGCCATAGCATAGAGGGAACCTTCCTCGAGCTGCTTATTGGCTATAGAAGGCATGGAGGTGCCGACAACAGTGATCTTGCCGATAAGGCCGGCTTCCGCAACAGCCTCTGCTCCTCCGGGAGCATCCTGAGAGGTAGCGCCCTGATAACCCTTAAGGTCGGGATAGGTGTTGATCATCTCAGCCATGATGGACTTGGATTTCGCCTGTTCATCGTTGGTCTCGATCTTACGCTCAACAGCTTCCATGTTCGGATAAGCTGCCTGCTGCTGATTGTAGCCGCCCTCTTCCCACTGGCACTGCGAGGTAGCGGTCAGGCCGCCGACGGTGGTGTAATACTGACCCTCTTCGCCCATGCCCTTGGCAAGGAAGTCCATGATGGTCGCGCCGTATGCGTAGTTATCGAAAGCTTCGATATCATAGTCGCACTCTACCTGGTCGGTAGCCTCATGGCTTATAACGACAATGTCCTTCTGCCTTGCTTTTGCCAGCACGGAGTCTGCGGACGACGGGGAGAACGGTATTATGCATATAGCATTAACGCCGGTCGCGATCGCGTCCTCAAGCAGCTGGTTGGTGGCGGCTGCGTCCGTTTCGGACGGGCCGGTCTGATAGCACTCATTGCCGGTGTTGGCGGCGAACTCGTTAACCATCGTCTCGGTTCTGTCGAACCAGCCAATGCCGAGCAGCTTAACTGTCGTCATGATGGTATAACCGGAACCCAGACCGGATTCACCTGCTGCGGCGGGAGCCTCGGCTGCGGGCTCTTCCTTCTTCGCGCATGCTGCCATGCCGAAAAGGGCCACAACGAGCATCATTGCGATAATAAGCGCAATAACCTTTTTCATTGTCTTTCCTCCTGCATTTTATTTTCTTGTTAATTGCCCCTTTTGCAAGCCCTGTCACGCAAAAGCGCACATATCCCAAATGCCGCGCGACTGCTTTACGCTTAAGGAACAAACCGTATTCATTTCTTTTTCTGTCCGACCGGCCTGCTGCCGGTACGGCTGTGACAGCACCGCCTGAGACCTGTCCTCAACATGAAACGCCTGCTTGTCATCCGAAGTCCCTATCTGCCCGCAGTATACGTTATACTACGCGAGTCCTGCGGCCTCTGAAAATGCTGCCGACAGTATGGACATATTCTCTTTTTTAACGTATCCCCCGACAGTACCCGAGCCGTTTAACTCTGTCGCGTAAAAATTATTATTGAAAACATGAAAGCCGAATTCGAGCTTTCCGTTTCCGTTTGCTACCGTGACCTTAATATCCGGCTCGCCCGCGACTTCCGCACTGTCTGCGGTCCCGCTGTATGCAAGCTGCGAAAGGTATTCATAAAGTATTGCGGCAGTCTCGGTATCAATTGTTTTCTCATTTAATTTATACTCTATTTCAGTGCTTTTTGCAAGCGTGAATATTCTCTCACCGAAGTCCAGCGTAATATACGGGGAAGCCTCGTATGTGACCGGCAAAACGTGCGTGGTATACGCGTCCTGCGTACCCATCGTGACGACCGCCTCATATCCCGCAGCGAGCTCGTATACGCCGTTTCTGCCCTCTTCCATGCAGTAGTATCTGCCGCTTTCGAGCTGCGAGCCGATAAGGAGCTTTACGTCGCTGCCGTCCGGCTGTCTTGCATATATATACGCCGAGTCCTCCGTAAAGCCGTACTCGTCGAGCACGTCGTCTCCGACGTATGCCGAGAAGCGCGGCGCCGAGAGCAATCCGCCGATGAGAGAGACGGCCTCATAGTTCGCTATCGCGGTAAACGGCGAGGTGAGAAGCCAGGACTCCTCTCCCACGCGCTCGTTCTCGGGTATTCTTTCAAACGCGAGCGGAACTCTCTCACCGGTGACGCGCATTATTTCAAAGTACTCCACGCTGTTGGCGTCAATGTCTATCGAAAGATCGCCCATTGCCCGCGCCGCCTTTTCGAGTATGCTGAAGCTGTCGAGACTGTATCGGTATATAGCGTCCGAGCCGTCGTATTTAAAGAACACTCCGTCCCTGCCCGAGGTATAGGAGCCGAATCGGAACACCTCTCTGCTCCCGTCGGCGAGCTCAAGCTCCACGACCATGACGCCGGGATCGAGCCCGAACGCGGAAAGATCCTCCGCGCGGTCGTGCAGCTTTTCCTGGGCATAGACATAGCATACCATCGTGAGGGCCGCCTCCGTGCTGCTCTGGTCGAGGTCGGCGTCCGGGTCGTCGCGATATCCCCATACCCCGTCCTTCTTTACAAAGTCGAGCTCGCGGTCGTCGAGCGTTATCCTCATGCCCGTAACGTTATCGCTCGGTATGGTGACCACCTTTATATTGGCTGCCGTCTCACCGGTGTTCTCTCCGCCGAGCAGCAGCACTATCCCCGTGACGATGCCCGCGAGCACGATAACCCCGATTATTATGAGTATGATGTTCTTCCTTGTCATTAAATGCCCTTTTCTATCTGCGCTTGCGCTTTATCCATACGGTAAAGCCAAACGCGAGTATCGCCGCGGGTATCACCGCAAGCACGAGTATCTCCAAAAGCACGCTCTGCGCGTCGTTGTCAAACTCCATAGCGCCGGTTATCAGGCTCTTGGGAGTGATGTTGAGGCTGGCCGTCTGCCCCGCGAGCACGTTTACGGTGTTCACGATAAGGTCCTCGTTTGCGGAGCGCTGAAGGCCTGTCTCGTTCGAGAGCACAAAGGAAGACGTTCCGAACAGCGCAATGCGGGATTCGCCGTACTGCGCGACCGCCGCTATCACGAACGGGCCGGTCTTGTCAGTGTCCTCTTTATTTGCGCTCATGCTTGTGCTGACCGCCTTGGCCCACGAGTTGGCGTCCGTCTGCATAAGCGGACCCGCCTTTGCCTCGTCGTTCGTTATGGTTATGCTGCTGCAGTCCGAAAGCAGCGGCGTTTTGCCCGCGTCTATGATGTCCTCCGTGATGCTGTGGCTGTACATATCGGGTATATGCGCGGTCACCCTGCCGACGAGCTTATCGCTGTTGCCTCCTATGATATAGTCGTTGTTGAGCTTCAGGTCGTACATCATCAGGAGCGAGTTAAAGTTCGAGAGCGGATCAAGTATTATCTTTGTATAGCCCGTCGCCGAGTCGAATATGACATAGTCCATGAGGAACACGGCGTTTCCTCCCGCGTCCAAAAACTCCTTTATGCGCTCGTATTCCGGCGTTGTGAGGTCGACGGCCGGGCTTATGACCATGAGCAGGTCGAGCTTGGGATCGAGCGGCTCGCTGCTCACCGTGGAGTCGTACTGCTCTATCTCATAGTTCATGGCATTCAGAGACACTACGAACTCGTTAAGATCGCTCATTGCGTATTCGCCGTGGCCCGAGAGCAGCTTTATGGTATAGGCCGTGCCTGTCTCGATATAGACTATAGCCGTGCTTACCCTCGCCTCCGCCTGAAAGGCCCATACGGAATAGGTCGTGGCGTCTATGGCATAGAGCTCGTAGACCGTATATACCTTGTATATA
Organism: uncultured Christensenellaceae bacterium; assembly: GCA_964453325.1. Classification (GTDB taxonomy): domain Bacteria; phylum Bacillota; class Clostridia; order Christensenellales; family Christensenellaceae; genus JAZRGP01. The sequence continues at coordinate 9,143 of CAYVOZ010000036.1, forward strand.
TCGCCCGCCGCGTTCGACACTATGAGCGAGCCCGTGGATATGCCCGCACCCTCGGGATCGTATTTCGTCGTAAACGCCGGATTCAGCGAGGGGTCTATGTTCTCGTAGTGTATTTTGCCGGAGTACGCCTCATAGGTACGCATGAGCTCCGTCACCTTTGCATCCTCCGAGCCGGTCACATACAGCGAGTATATGTATATATCCTGCGAGAGCGAGTCGAGCACGCTCTTTGTCGTGTCGCCTATCGTATAATACTTCTGCTCCGAGAGGTCCACATGCAGGTTGAACTTATTATCGAGCGCGTTCACAAGCACATTGAGGCCCAAAACTATGAGTATGAGCACGACGAGCGTGATAACGGCCGTCATTCTGTATGCCTTGCGGCGGCTGCTGCCGCTCTGAGGCGTCTTTTCGGAGGTCTGCTTTTCGCTTTCCTTTTTTATATCCTTCAAATCGCTCACCCCCTTCTCAGCTCTTTGTCCATCTTCTGCGCTCTACGGATTTCACCGTAAAGAACAGGAACAGGAACGTGACCGAAACAAAGTAGATTATCGCGGGAATGCTCAGCACGCCGCTCTGAAACATCGAGAACTGCTTATACAGCGAGAGCGCGTTAAGAGCGGTCGTGAGCGCGGCGCTGCCCACGGTGGGTATCACGGAGTCCGCGAGCCACAGCAGGAACAGTATGCCGAGCGTACCCACGCACGCCGTGAGCTGGTTCTCGGATATCGAGGATATGAATATGCCTATCGATATGAACGTGCCGCCGAGGAAGAGCATGCCTATGTAGCCGAGCGCTATCTCGCCCCAGTACGGCTGCGCGAACAGCGCGAGTATTATCGGGAATACGAGAGTCAGCAGCAGCGTGGATACGAGCACGCCCATTGCGGCAAAATATTTCCCGAGCACTATATCCGTAACGGACACCGGCGCGGTCAGGAGCAGCTGATCCGAGCGGCTCTTGCGCTCCTCCGCAAAGCTTCTCATCGTGAGTATGGGCGTTATGAGTATGAGCGCATAGCTCACGCTCGATACGACGCCAGCAAAGCTCGCGGAGCCGCCCTGTATATTCGTGGAGGTGAAGAATATGCCGCATACGAGCATGCATATGCCCATAAACACATATCCCACCATGGTATCAAAGTACGAGCCGAGCTCGCGGGAAAATATAGTCTTCATTTCGCGTCCTCCATGGCTCCCTCGGTAAGCTCGAGGAACACGTCCTCAAGCGAGTATTCCACCGTCTTTAACGTCATTATCACCGCGCCGGCCACCGAGGCCGCGCGCGATATCGCCTCAAGCACGTCCTTTTTTCCGTCCGCTGTGATATCGTAGGTCGCAAGCCCGTCCTCTTCCTTTTTATCAAAGGATATCACTCCGTCAATGCCGGAAAGGCCGATATCCCCGCCGCCCTTTACGGTCAGGCGCACATGCCGCCCGCTGCCCGAGAGGCGCACGAGGTTTTCCAGCGTATCGTCCGCGACTATATGCCCTCCGCTGATTATGACGAGCCGGGTGCAGATATCCGAAAGCTCCTTTAATATGTGCGAGGAGATGATGACCGCGTGGTCCTTTCCGAGCTCGTGTATCATGCTGCGCACGTCCACTATCTGGCGCGGATCGAGTCCGCTTGTGGGCTCGTCGAGCATTATTATCTCCGGGTCCCCGCAGAGCGCCTTTGCGATGCCGACTCTCTGCTTATAGCCCTTTGAAAGGTTGCCTATGAGCCGCCCGCTGACCTCTTTAAGGCCGGTGCGCGCTATTATTCCGTCAAGGTGCTCCGCCTCGTCCGCGCGCGCCACGCCCATGAGCCTGCACACGAATTCAAGGTACTTGCGCACCGACATATCCGTATAAAGAGGCGGAAACTCCGGCATATAGCCGAGGTGCTTTTTAGCGTCCACGGGCTCCTTTAAAATATCGTGTCCCGCTATCGTGACGCTGCCCTCGTCCGAGGAAATATAGCCCGATATGATATTCATGGTCGTGCTCTTACCCGCGCCGTTTCTGCCTATGAGTCCGACGATCTCGCCCTTGTCCACGCTGAAGGATATATCCTCGATCGCGGTGTTGAGACCGTAGCTCTTGCTTATGCCTCTGACCTCAAGCATTTTTCGATATTCTCCCCTTTATCTCATTTTACGTCTTCCGCCGCGAGCCCCGCGAGCCTTATGAGCTCCTCCGCGTCGCGCTTGCCGACGAGCTGTATCCTTATGCCGTAGCCGTACGCGGCATAATAATTCTCGTCATATTCCGCAAATATAAGCTGCCGCACGTCCGAGCCCTTCCACATGAACACAGCTGAAAAAGCCGGTATCGAGTCGGGCAGCGTGTCCGCAAAGCCCTCTGCGCGCGCCCTCCTCAGAGCATAATAGAAGTCCCAAAGCGCGCCCTCCGTGCCTGTCACGGCGACCTCTGTGCTGACGCCGTTCACGGTCAGGTGTATGCTGTCAAAATCGTTGAAATCCTCCGAAAAAACGCACCTGTCATACAGCTGATCCACGCTAAGTCCGCTTATCCTGTCCGGCACGTCCGGCTTTACCGCGTATATTATATCCATGCCTTCTATATAGACGTATTTTTCGTCGTTTCTGCCGCCCATGAGGAAGGAGGCAATTTCACCGTCAAAAGTGAGCTCTGCTTTTACCGCCGTCTCCCGCGGTATAAGCCTTTCTATCTCGTCCTCCTCGGGCTTGTATGATACGCAGCTCTCATAGCTCATGCCCGCAACGGCGCTTATGAGCTCCTTTACGGTATCGAGGTCCGCGCTCTCGCCCGCTATCGTCCATGCTCCGTCCTTCTGCAAAAGCTCCATAACGCCCGTACCGTTCGTGAACACGGCCTTTTGCACCTGCGACGGCTGAACGTCTGTGACCGCCGTTCGCACCGCCATCTCCTTAAGGCCGTGAGAGAATATATTTATGAGGCCGTCGTCCACGGCGTATATCCCGCCGGCAAAGCTCATATATACGACGTCCGAGGTATCGTTCTTATCCCCGAGCGCGCATACAAAATCCGAATCCGCACTCTTCGCCTGTATAGTAACAACGGGAGCGTCGAGCCCGTATTTCGCGGCGTCTCCGTTTATTTTGGCCGAGGCCTCCACGCGCCTTATCGCGTTCTCCATATCGCGCAGATACGCGGTGTTCAGCGGAAAATCCACATCCCCGGCATAGCTCCAGCCCTCGTCGGTCTTTATAAATCCGAGCTCCTCGCCGTTATACGTATACTTAAGCTCCTTAAGCGACTCCGTCTCAAACAGTATTTCCGGCTCGGAGGGCTTCTCCGCCGTCAGGGCTTTTATCGCAAAATATCCTCCGGCCAGCAGCGCCACCGCCGCCGCACAGCATATGAGAAGAATGGCCTTTTTGCTCATTTTCTTCTTCTCCTGTATACCCATACGGCTATGCCCGCCGCCAGCGCCGCGCCGGGCAGCAGCACGAGCATTATCACCGTGAGGAGCGTCTTTTGACTTCCCGTCACGCTCAGATACGGCGTCATTATGGACTTTGAGCGTACGGCTATGCCGCTCTCGCTGCCCGTCAGCCAGTCGAGCGAGTTTATGAACAGCTCGGAATTGCCGCCGGAGACGACCTCGTCTACCGAGTCGTCGAGCATCATCGACGAGCCGAACCACAGTATGCGTATCTCCGTGTCGCCGAACTTCTCCACGGAGGCCGCGCCCACGCAGAGCGGGCCGGGGATATCCCCCTCCTCCATGTCATAGGTCGCTATATCGTATCCGCCGGTTTTGGCATAGGACTTATCGGACGTTGTGAGAAGCCGTGTGACCTCCACCGTGCCGCGATGGTCGGTCTCTACTATACCCGCTGCGGTGGGCGTGAGGACCTTTAAACCGTTCTCTATCAGGGGCGCGGTTATATCGTGCTCCGCGATATCCGGAAGCAGATAATAGCCGTATCCCGCAATGCTGTGCGCCTCGTCGCCCTCGATTATGATGCCGTTAACGCTGCGCATGCCGTAGGTCTCCATGAGCGAGGCGAAGTTCGTCATATCCGCCTCGGTATAGGACGAGTATGCAAGAAGCCTGCCGCCCTTGTCGAGGTATTCCGTCAAAAGCTCCTTTTCGCGCGCGGATATATCCGATACCGGCGCGGCTATTATGACCGCCGCCGCATCCGCCGGAACGCTGTCCGCCGTTACGAGCTCCAGAGTTTTCAGCTCTATGTTCTCCGCCGTGACCGCACTTTTTAGCGCGTCCGAAAGCTCCGCCTCGCCGTGGCCCGAGAGCGCATATACCGCCGGGATGTCCGGGTCGGTGACATACATTATCGCGCCGGTCAGCCTCGATTCCCCGTCGAAAAGCGTGGCGTTGGTATAATAGTCATAATCAAAGCCGTAGCTGTAGAGCTCCTTTTGCCTTACGAGCAGGCTCCTTTCGCCGCAGACGGCTATAATGCTGTTCTGCTCCACGGTCTCGTCGGTGTATCTCGCCGTAAAGGTCGGGTCCGTGAGCGGGTTTATATGCTGTACGCTTATCCTGTCAGTGAGCTCGGCATAGCGGTAAAGCAGAGTCTCTGTATAATCGTCCTCCTTGCCCGGCTCGGCAATGAGATAAAGGCTCACGTCCTCCGTGAGCGCGTCCGTGACGGAGCGCGTCTTGTCGGATACCGTGAAAAGCCCCTGCTTTGTCGTATCGATGCGCATGGACGACGCGGGCAGCGCCGACGCTATGAGGTTTATGAGCACCACCGCGGCTATCATGACCGCAGAGATTATTATGCTGTAAAGGCCGTTCGTCAGCTGACGGCTCGGTTTTTTCTTTTTCATAGCCGCCCCCTTAGCTCCAGCGGCGCTTGTCAAACGCCTGTATACTCAAGAACACAAACAGCCACGCCACTGTCACGTCGTATATCAGCACGGGTATATCGAATATACCGTTGCAAAAGCTCTCTAATTTCGAGAACAGCGCCGCGCATGTCAGCACCGCCGCAGGCGCGCCGTCCAAAACCCCGGGCGCTGCAAAAAACAGTATCAGAAGCGCCGCCTCCGCCGCCGCGGCGAATATGCCCGCCGCCTTCCAGCTGCCCGTCATGTATCTCACGAGCAGGCCTATAAGAATTATCAGCGCCGTAAAGAAATACAGCGCGCTCGATATCTCTGCGGAAAGCACGGTCGAAAGCTCGTCCGCAAAGTAGCAGAACAGCAGCGCGCAGAAGCATATCGCTGCGGAGACGAGCTGATTTTGCGATATCGCCGAGAAAAACAGTCCGATGGCTATGAGCGCCGCGCCGAGCAGGAAAAACGCCAGCAGCGACGAATAGGACGTGACCATTGGCACTCGTCCGTACGAGGACAGCACCGCAGGATAAGCGCAGCTTATCGCCATGGGTATCGCGAGCACCGTCAGCATGGCAAAGTACTTGCCGAAAACTATCTCGTAGACGCTGACCGAGCTCGAATAGAGCAGCTGATCGGTATGCTGCCGCTTCTCCTCCGCCAGCGTGCGCATCGTGAGCAGCGGTACGACTATGAGATAGACATACTGCGCCATATATGGCACGAGCGAGAAATCCGCATACAGCTCCGAAAGGTTGAGCGTCACCGTATATATGCCGAAAACCAGCAGCATGAGCGCTATGAACAGCCATCCCATTATGCCGCCGAAGAACGAGCGCAGCTCTCTTTTATATATCGCCGCCATTTTGCCCTCCCTCGCGCGTAAGCTGTAAAAAAACGTCCTCTAACGACAGCTTTTCCGCCGTCATCTCCCTCACGGGTATGCCCGCGCGCATGAGTGCGTCCGCAGCGGCGTCCCGCACATCCTCGCCGTCTATATCAGCCTCCGCCTCGGCATAGGCTCCGTTCTGCTTTACGGATGCTATAACGAGCCCGGGAACGCTCTCAAGCGCCGTCCTGACCGCGTCCGCGTCTCCGCCCGCCGTAAAGCGCAGCCTGTGGCTCGCGCCCATGCGAGATGAAAGCGCGTCCGGGGTGTCCCGCGCGATGAGCCTGCCCTGCGATATTATCATGACCTCGTCGCATATCTCGCTTATCTCGGAAAGTATGTGGCTCGAAAGCAGCACTGTATGAGCCTTTCCGAGCGAGCGTATGAGCGAGCGTATCTCTATTATCTGCTGTGGGTCGAGCCCGACCATGGGCTCGTCTAAAATTATAAAGTCGGGAGAGCCTATCATGGCCTGCGCTATGCCTACGCGCTGGCGGTAGCCCTTGGATAGCTGACGTATGAGCCTGTTCATCTTATCTAATATGCCGGTGAGCGACATCACGCGCTCCGCCTCCGCCGCGCGCTCCTTTGACGGTACCTTTTTGAGCTCGCAGACAAAGCCGAGGTATTCGGCTACAGACATATCCTGATAAAGCGGCGGCAGCTCGGGCAGATAGCCTATATGCTTTTTCGCCTCTTTATGCTGCGTGAAGATATCATAGCCGCATATGCGCACCTCGCCCTCGGTAGCGGCGAGACAGCCGGATATGATGTTCATCGTCGTCGACTTGCCCGCTCCGTTCGGCCCTAAAAAGCCGTATATCCTGCCGGGCTCGAGCGTAAAGCTCACTCCGGAGAGTGCGGGATGACCGTCGTATTCTTTTATGAGTCCCTGGACCTCTACCAAAAAACAGCGCCTCCCTTTTCAAAAATGAAAACAGAGCACGTATATGTGCTCTGTCATTGTATCAAACAAATGCTTTTAAGTAAATACACAGTTTGGACGGCGATGTCGGTCTCAATTATTAAAGAAAGAAAGCACCGTCAATCGTGATAAGCTTGACACGTCAGCGCTTTCTTTATATATTGTGTTCATGAGCAGGTGGTTCTTTTGAGCCCCTTTCCCATCAAGGGGATCGGGGAGGTCGCTCCCCTGCTCATACTCAGTTATATTAAATAAACCTTTGTTTTCATCAGGCCCCGTCTCAGTCCCGATAATACAGGTCCCTCGTATATACCTTGTCCGCGACGTCCTCAAGCTCGGCGCAGAAGCGGTTTGCGACTATGACGTCGGAAATGCGCTTGAACTCGTCGAGGTCGCGTATCACGCGGGAGCGGAAGAACTCGTCCTCCTTCATCGCAGGCTCGTATACCACTACCTCCACGCCCTTGGCCTTTATGCGCTTCATAACGCCCTGTATGGAGGACTGGCGAAAGTTGTCCGAATTGGTCTTCATCGTAAGGCGATATATGCCCACGACGGAGGGTCCGCGCTCGAGTATTCGCTCCGCGATAAAGTCCTTGCGCGTGCGGTTTGCGTCCACAACGGCGGTCATGATGTTGTTCGGCACGTTCTCGTAGTTGGCGAGCAGCTGCTTTGTGTCCTTGGGCAGGCAGTAGCCGCCGTAGCCGAACGACGGGTTGTTATAATGGCTGCCTATGCGCGGATCGAGACCTATGCCCTCTATTATATCCCTCGTGGAGAGCTCGCGCACCTCCGCATAGGTATCGAGCTCGTTAAAAAAGGCCACTCGCATGGCGAGATAGGTATTGGCAAAGAGCTTTACGGCCTCCGCCTCCGTGAGCCCCGTAAAGAGCGTGGGTATGTCGGAGTCTATCGCGCCCTCCTTAAGCAGTCCCGCGAATATCTCCGCCTTTTCTCTCATATCGGCGTCGTCCTTCGGACAGCCGACTATTATGCGCGACGGATGCAGGTTATCGTAAAGCGCGCTCCCCTCCCGCAAAAACTCGGGAGAAAACAGCATTTTTACTCCGAAGCGCTCGCAGGCCTCTGCGGTATAGCCCACGGGAACAGTGGATTTTATGACCATTACCGCGCCGGGCGCGTACTGCTTTGCCTTTTTTATGACGTCCTCGACCGAGGAGGTCACGAAATAGTTCTGCTTGGGGTCGTAGTTCGTCGGGGTTGATATGACTATAAAGTCCGCTCCGGAAAGCGCGGCCTCGGGATCGGTCGTCGCGGTGAGAGAGAGCCTGCCGCTCTTTAAATACTCCTCTATATCACTGTCGGCGATGGGCGAAACGCGCGCGTTTATCATATCCGCCTTTTCGCTCAGGATGTCGAGCGCGTAAACGTCGTTATGCTGCGCTAACAGCACCGCTATGGAAAGGCCGACGTATCCTGTCCCCGCTATGGCAATTTTCATCTGTGTCCACCTCGTTATGCCTGTCAGTTCTTGAAGCTGTGTATAGGCGCGGGAATGCGCCCGCCCCTGTTTATAAAGTCCGCGCAGGAGAAGCGGTTTACCTCCATTATGGGAGCATAGCCGAGCAGTCCGCCGAAATGCGCGGTGTCGCCCGCCTTTTTTCCGTAAACGGGTATGAGACGCACTGCCGTGGTCTTCTGGTTTATCATGCCTATCGCCATCTCGTCGGCTATTATGCCGGATATCGTGCTCGCGGGCGTGTCCCCGGGAATGGCTATCATATCGAGCCCCACAGAGCAAACGCAGGTCATGGCCTCTAACTTTTCTATAGTGAGCGCGCCCGCACTCACGGCGTCTATCATGCCCTGATCCTCGCTCACGGGTATGAAAGCGCCGGAAAGCCCTCCTACATACGACGACGCCATAACGCCGCCCTTTTTCACCGAGTCGTTTAAAAGCGCCAGCGCCGCCGTTGTTCCGGGCGCGCCGGTGCGCTCGAGACCCGTCTCGCAGAGTATGTCCGCGACGCTGTCTCCGACTGCGGGAGTGGGCGCGAGCGAAAGATCGACTATGCCGAAGGGTACGCCGAGCATCTCGGACGCCTCCCGCGCGACGAGCTGACCCACGCGCGTTATCTTGAACGCAGTCTTCTTTATCGTCTCGCACAGCTCTCCGAAGTCTTTGCCGCGAACGCTCTCGAGCGCCTGACGCACGACTCCCGGGCCGCTGACTCCGACGTTTATTACCGCCTCGCCCTCCGTCACGCCGTGGAACGCGCCCGCCATAAACGGGTTATCGTCCGGAGCGTTGCAGAACACGACAAGCTTGGCGCAGCCTATCGAGTCGTTGTCCCTCGTGAGATAAGCCGTCTTTAAAACGGTCTCGCCCAAAAGTCTGACCGCGTCCATATCTATGCCCGTCTTTGTGGAGCCCACGTTTATAGAGCTGCATACGCGTTCGGTCCCGGCGAGCGCCTCGGGAACAGCTTCTATGAGCAGCTTGTCCGAGTCAGTCATGCCCTTTGAAACGAGCGCGGAGAAGCCTCCAATAAAGTTGACTCCGACCTGCTTTGCCGCGCGGTCGAGCGTGCGCGCGGTGCCGCCCAGCGTCTCGGGTGCGTCGCCGTAATGCCAGGTG